>NZ_MCHF01000045.1:0-23142 GCF_001707455.1 Dehalobacter sp. TeCB1
CCAATATGATTATGGATACTTTTCTTAGCACTATTCCACGGTCTTTCAAAGAACGATTGTTGTTTGCAACCTGATGTGTCAGAAAAATCATGGCTTTAACCATTATTTAATGGTGGGAAAGTTGAGTTAATTACAGTTACCTATCATTCACAACAAGGTCTTCCTGCATAATCTTGTTAAAAACAGTAACCAGATACGGATCAAATTGTTTGCCGGCGCACTTATTGATTTCAACAAGTGCACTATAGGGGTCCATGGCCCGTTTATAGGGCCTTTCATGCGTGATCACATCGTAGGAATCAACAATAGAAACTATCCTCGAGAACAGCGGGATTTCATCTTCTTTCAGCCCCTGCGGGTAACCTTTTCCATTCCACCATTCATGATGACCGAGAACGGCTTCTGAGACATGCGCTAATTCCCTGGACGACTGCGTGATCCGATAGCCGATTTCGGAATGTTTTTTCATAATGCTCCATTCTTCCGGGGTCAAGTCACCTTGTTTTTTTAAGATTTCCCCCGGAACACCGATCTTGCCGATATCATGCAGCATTGCAACTTGGACCAATTCGACGATCTCTCTTGGGGACAGGCCGATCTGACTGCCGAATTTACTGACCAGACTTTTCAGCCTCATGACATGGGCTTCCGTCTGATAATCTTTTTCCCAGAGCAGTTTTTCCAGGAACTCGATGATGGCAAGGCGGGATTTCTTGCTTTCATTTAATTTGTTGCTATACATTTTTTCCTCAGCCTGGCTGATCATTTTTGCCAGGGGTTGTTCCCTGTTCTCATAAACCGTCAGGCCAAACGAGATATCTATTGGTACCGTTTGCGGGCGGGAGATTTTTAAATTATTTTTAATATTGTTTAAAAACACGCCGGCCTGATCAAGCGGCACACCAGGCATGATAATGATAAATTCGTCCCCGCCCCATCGGATAATCACATTCTCAGTGCCGATCGTCTCTTGCATGATTCTGATCCCGTCAGCAAGCAATTCATCCCCTTTTTCATGACCAAAGGTGTCGTTGATCAGTTTCAGACCATTAAAATCCCCCATGTCCAATGTTGCAGGCATGAGGGTTTTATCAAGGAAATCTTCCAGCACATTTTCAAAATAGGTACGGCTGTAGGCCCCCGTTAATTTATCATAAATGACAAGTTTTCTGATATTTGCTTCTTTGCTTTCGAGCTCCTCCCGGATGCTTTGAAAATACAGGGCCTGCATATTAAGATAAGCAAGCAGACCAACAACACCGGCAACTAAATAACCTACAGACGGTGAAATAACGTTAATTAATTTGCACAACGGATAAAGTAAAATCGACAAGGCCCAAAAAATATAGGTATAGCCAAGTATTATTCGGATCGGGCCTTGTGGTGTTTTTGCTTTTAAGCATGTCATAGCAGCTTTGGATAATAATGCAATGATCCAGACAACAGATAGAAGTAAAAGAGCGGTTGCCGAGATTCCCTGAACAGCAATACATATAAAAGCAACGATCAGAAAGCCCGTGCCGATATCCCAAAACACCGGGTAGCTTCTGCTAAAAAACAACAGCGTACCCTTGAATATCAGCCAGTACCCTGCGATCGAAGAGGCATAGTTGATAATCTGAAGCACCACGGACGGGCTGTCGGTTTCCAGCAATGCAGTTCTGGAAAGATAGGTTATCATGAGCATCAAGACAGAAAGACTCCATGCTAAGAAATAATGTTTCTTCTCGGAAAAATATAAAAATCCGTAAGATATCAACAAGACCAGGGTAATTGAAATACTGGCTGCAACGATGGAATCCGCTGTCATATTAAATCCCCTCCTCAGAAAAAAAAATCGCGGCCAAAGCAGCCGCGGTTTTCATCTTCTGTGTGCAACCCGACTGTCAATATGCTTCAGCACTTAGACTCGTAGCTTTGCGTCCCTGCTTTTCAACAGGTTTGCCAATGGATCATATGATTTTAACTCAATTATAGTAAAATACACGAAATCTGTCAATAAATGTATGAATAATCAATAAATGTATGAATATTCAGAGTCTGACTATTCATACATTTATTGATTAATATTATGCAATAGATATTATCATCCAGATCAGATTCTTCTTACATGGTTTCCAAATTTAGTTCATGTTTTTTTCCTTTGGATGATCAGGATCAGACCTGCCAGAATCAGCAGGATCGGGACCACCAGGCCTAGATCTATATAGCGCTGAATTGACGTTACAAACATCCCAGTAAAGGATATGCACGCTAGAGCGGTTAGAATAAAAACAGGCACCAGCAGACCGCGCGGGCGTCCGGAAAATAAATAGAGTTGAAATAGACCGACTGCAACAGCCAGCGGATAGACCGGCCAGGTATATCCGGAAAATTGCCAGTGTGTAAAAGTCTCAAAGATGAACAACAGACCAATAACGGTAAGGATACCACCGGGAACTAGCAATCCGGGGCTTTCTTTCTTACTGAAATAGTTGAATTCAAAAGCAAGCCCGAGAATAAGGATCAATACCGGCCAAAGAAATTCCATACTGAAGATTTGCCAGTTGCCAAGATTATCTATAAGCAGCAAGCCTCCTGTAAGGATTAGAATGATTCCCCAAAATAAGCCGCTTTTGTTCATATAGAGCCTCCTCTCACCTTATAAAGGTTAATAAGATACTCGAGATTTAAGAACTACAAATTCGTGTTAGATAATGGATTATTTTGATAAATAAAGTTCCCCGTCGTAGGAAGAAATCCTTCCATATAGATCAGGCCGGCGGTCTCTAAAGATCCCCCACTCCAGCCGCTGAACCTCGAGCTGGTCCAGATCAAATTCCGCGATTAGAACCGCTTCTTCGTTTCGTCCAGCCTCCGCTATCTTATTACCCTGCGGTCCGGCAATGAAAGAAGAACCATAGAAGGTGATTTTGGAATCATCCTCTTCCTCGACACCAATCCGGTTGGATGCGACCACAGGGATCAGGTTCGCGGCAGCATGGCCGAGCATGCAGGCCTGCCAATGGTCTTTGGAATCGATCGCCTGATCCATCGGTTCTGAACCGATGGCTGTCGGATATAACAGGATCTCCGCCCCCATCAGGGTCATGCAGCGGGCAGCTTCCGGGTACCATTGATCCCAACAGACGCCGACTCCAATCTTGGCGTAGCGCGTTTGCCAGACTTTAAAGCCTGTATCACCGGGGTTAAAATAGAATTTTTCCTCATAGCCCGGCCCGTCGGGGATATGACTCTTTCTGTATTTGCCGAGGATCTCACCATCGGCATCAATCACGGCAATCGTATTATAGCGCGCGTAGTTTTTCTTCTCATAAAAACTGATCGGCAGGACGATCTCCAGCTCTCTGGCAATTTTCCGGAAATGTCTGACTGCTTGATTATCTTCTAGCTCTGCTGCATAAAGGTAAAAATCCGATTTTTCTTTCTGACAAAAATACGGGGTTTCGAACAACTCCTGCAATAGGATGATCTGCGCGCCCCGGGCTGCTGCCTCCCTGACCAGTGTCTCCGCCCCCGCAATATTTTCTTCAACGTTACTGGTGCAGCGCATCTGGGTTGCTGCCACTTTGACGTTTCTCATCGTTAATATTCCTTCCCAATGCCTGATTTCGGTGTGTTCTGAACCTGATCTTACAGGTGTTTCTACTATTTTGTTAATTTGTATGCATTTTCTATTTTACATGATGCAGAAAAAAACCACAACGCAGAAGAGCGCAACATATAACAGATGTATCTGCTACGTTCTCCTCTTTGTTTATATTTTTATTTCAGATTTTGGTATATATTGTCGGGCAATTCATACACTGACCTTCAATGGTTTACAGCAGGCATCTGCTGGGTTGTACAGTGAACATTGCCGCCTTCCCCAATAATTGCCATTCCATTAATGGTGCGGATCCGTCTTTCTGGAAAGATCCCGCTCAGGGTCCGAATAGCCAGGGCATCTGTTTCGGCAGCCTGGCCGCCAAATACAGGTAAAATAATTCCGCCGTTGACAAAGTAAAAGTTCAGATAACTCAGCGTCAGGCGTTTACCGTCGGCAAATACGGCGGGAGGCTGCTGTATTGGGATGATTTCAAAGGTTCTTCCTCTGGCATCCGTTTCTCGGCTTAACACCGCAAGGTTTTCCCGGGTAATCGCATAATTCGGATCGCAAGGGTCATCACAGACCTGAATCAGGATTTTGCCAGGCGAAGCAAAACAGGCGATATTGTCGACATGTCCGTCTGTTTCATCTCCACATAAGCCTTTTCCCAGCCAGATGACTTTGTGGATACTCAAATATTTCTTCAATAGTTCCGTAATCTGCTCCCGGGAAAGATCAGGGTTGCGGTTCGGATTGAGCAGGCATTCGGCCGTTGTCAAGAGTGTACCTTCTCCATCCACGTGCAACGAGCCGCCTTCCATAATCAGCGGCGCATCAAACGGTTTCAGGCCGAGGTGCTTCAATATTTGCGGTGCGACCTGGTTGTCCAGATCCCAGTCCGGATATTTGCCGCCCCAGGCATTGAAGTGCCAGTTGATGCCGGCTATATCTCCCTGATCATTGACGATAAACGTCGGCCCGTTATCCCGAAGCCAGGCATCATTATGCGCCAACGGCAGGAGCTCGATCTGCCTGTTCCGAAAGCGGCCTTCGAGCAGCAATCGTTCTTTGGGGTTTACCAATACGGTGACGGGTTCAAATTCCCCGATAGCTCGAATAATGTCGGTATAACCCTCGCAAACAGCCTCGTAATTTTCCGGATGACACATTGATGCCCCGACCGGCCAGGAAATAAAGGTACGTTCGTGTCTGGCCCATTCCGCAGGCATTCTATATTTTAAATCGCTCGGAAACATCAGTTTATCCTTTCTTTAGCAACAACATATATCATCATTACTTTCAAATCTACTTTTGTCATGATGATTATTTATGGTTCATTTTACATGAAAATCCAACTACTTTTCAAGGCATAAAATCACCCCACGATGATTGTGGGGTGCATCAGACAATATTCAATGATTGATGGGTATACGTTAAAGTTATTCTTTATCTTGAAACTTTTCCGTGTCTTCACGCCGGATCTGGGCGCGTTTGATCTTGCCGCCGATCGTCTTCGGCAGTTCGTCGACAAATTCGAGAATTCTCGGGTATTTATACGGAGCCGTCACCTTTTTGACATAGTTTTGGATCTCTTTTTTTAACAATTCAGAAGCCGTATAGCCTTTGGCCAGCACAACAGTCGCTTTGACGACCGTTCCCCTAACAGCATCCGGCGCGCCGGTCACAGCACACTCCACGACTGCGGGATGCTCAATTAGTGCACTTTCAACTTCAAAAGGACTGATCCTATAGCCGGACGCCTTGATGACATCATCATTGCGGCCAACAAACCATAAAAAGCCGTGTTCATCCCAGTAGGCCATATCCCCTGTGTGGTATGTATCGTCATACCACACTTTATGGGTAGCAGTTTCATCCATGTAGTACCCACAGAACAATCCGGCAGGTTTATTGGAATCAGCCTCGCGGATGACCAGTTCTCCTTCGACTCCCGGAGGGCATGGAGCTCCGTTTTCATCGACCACATCGATCTTGTAAGCCGGGTTCGGTTTGCCCATTGCTCCCGGATAGATATCCAGCCATTCAAAGTTGGCAACCAGCACGGTTGTCTCGCTCTGGCCAAATCCATTTAAGATGCTTAAGCCGGTAATGCTTTTAAAACGGTTAAAGACATCCGGATTTAAAGGTTCTCCGGCTGTGGAGCAGTGAACAATCGAGGACAGATTATATTTTTCGAGATTGTGTTCAAGCAGAAAACGATAAATTGTCGGAGGTGCGCAAAACGTGGACAGCTTATATTTTTGCATCATTTCCAAAAGCTTTTCCGGGATAAACTTATCCATATCATAGACAAACTGCACCGCACCGCAAATCCACTGGCCGTAAATTTTCCCCCAGCCGAATTTAGCCCAGCCGGAATCGGAAACCGTCAGGTGCAGCCCGCCGTCCACGACGCGCTGCCAGTATTTAGCCGTCACAATATGACCAAGCGGATAGGTGAAGCTCTGAATGGCCATTTTTGGCATGCTCGTGGTCCCTGACGTGAAATAGATGATCATTGTATCGTCATTCGTTGTCGCGTCAGCACCTGTCGGCCGGACCCAGTTTTCGGAAGCAGCCTCCATGCTGCTGTCAAAATCAACCCAGCCGGGACGCTTAGCACCGACCAGAAACAGCGTCTGGAGCGTTGATGATTCTTCCCTGGAAGCTTCGACATGGTCGAGAATTACCGGATCATGATAGGCGATGATCGCTTTAATCGATGCGGCATTATTTCGATAAATAATATCCTTCTGCGTAAGCTGATTGGAAGAAGGAATATAGATCGCGCCGATTTTGGCCAGAGCCAGAATCGCTATGTACACTTCATAACGCCTTCTCAGGATCAGCATGACTTTGTCGCCTTTACGGATCCCGGCTTCGCTTAACATGTTCGCCGTTTTATCCGAGTATTTTTTCAGATCGGCAAAGGTAAATATCCGTTCATTATCGTGGTCGTCGCACCAGACCAGCGCTGGACGCTCTGGTTCCAGACGGGCATATTCATCGACGATATCATACGCAAAATTGAAATTGTCAGGTACTTTCACTTGATAATTCGCACAAAAATCTTCATAAGAATCAAAATCGGTTTTCCCGATATATCTTGAAGCGAGGTTCATCTGTTCACATCCTTTATAAAAGTATGACGGTTAAAAATTTTGCTGATCTTTTTTCGAGGGCTAGCATTTTATGTGGAATCAAGGAATTAAAATACAGAGAGTCTCCCGGGTCCAGCACATATTCCATACTGCCGATGATGACTTTCATCTTGCCTTCCAGACAGAAGTTAAATTCCTGTCCGTGATGGGAAACAAGTTCAGGACTATTTTCTGCATCCAGGGTCACCAGCAGCGGTTCAATTTTTCTGTTAACGTACTGATAAGCCAGACTCTGAAAATCATACTGGTCATACCGTTCAACTTTGAGACCCTTACCCTTTTTGATGAAGCAGACATCATGCAGTTTGGGCGAGACACCGGTAAGAACATCCGTTAAATCGACCTGATAACAATCGGCAATTTCATAGAGAATACTGATCGGAATATCATCTTCTCCTTTTTCATACTTCAGATATTCTTGAACAGGTAGTCCGATTTTACGCGCAGCCTCTTCTTCGGCCCAACCGGTAAGTAATCTTAAGCCTTTAATTCTCTCGGCAATATCCCTCACCTTTTCATTCATCTTTCAAGCCTTCCTTTCGCGTGAAATAGTGGATCATGTAATGATCCTCGAGGTACAGCCAGCGGGCCTTACACCTTTGTTCCTGCACAACGGCATTTGTCTCGAGAAGATGATCCGCTTTTTTGGCATCTTCCAGCAGGCAGAATGGGCAGGCATGATGCCGTTTGGCGACCGTGGAATAACAGCGCTCGCCAAGTTTGACACCGCTGTCCTGCGCTGCCTTATTTGTGGCGACAACGATCCGGCGGCTGGTAATCAGATAAGCCGGTTCTTCGATCAGCTCCAAGCCCTTGACAAAGCATCCGATGTATTTCTGTTTGCGTAAATCAAGCTGAATCTTCATAAAGCGGGTGTGCTTGATTTTATATTGATTCAGACATCGGGTGATCCGGCTTTCATCTTTCTGGGAATGAAAAAGGAATTTCATCCCGTATTCAAAGCCGTCATCTTTGGGGGTCTTGCGAATAATCAGCGCATTAAATGAAAATTCTTCATTTTCAAACGTAAACATGATATCGATAATGACAATATTGACTGGAATATCCACTGGGAAAAAAGCATATATCCCACCTGTGCTCAAATCCAGGATTGCAATCGGAAATGTTTTCTCCACTTCGACCTTCCGGTTGTTAATCGAGGAAATCTTCGCTGTGGCTGGAATATCATGGATCAAATCGACACGGAAATACTTCCGCTTTTCCTGAAAGTCTTCCATCCAATCACCTCATGAAACAGTTTGAAAATCATGTCAATGCGTTTTTCTGATAAATACCATTTTACATGATGTTGGATAGAACCACAACGAATGTACCCGCAAAAATTTGCGAATAATATGCCACGGATGAGTCCGGACAAAAAAATACCAAAGTCCAAACATTGATTTGGAGACTCTGGTATTGCTAAAAAACACAATGCAGAAATATTGAGTTTTATCGTTACAAGTTTTACAGATTATTTTCCGGATAAAGTGTTTCGGGTTTCTTTTCTGTTTTTTTCTTTTTTTGTTTCATAATATTCTTTGGATTTTTGTCGCCCATACCGATCCTCCCTCACATGTTATAGGATCATTTTATCCATATTATGGATATTCTATACATTGTAAAAGGGATGCTGTTAAAAATGAGACAGCACAAGTATCAGCAATGGAATTGATAAACAGCTAAGCAAGGTTGAAATCAGCACCGTCTGTGATGCCAGACGTGCATCATTTTTGTATTCAATCGCCATTAAAACCGTATTGGTTGCAATAGGCATGCCGGCCATGATGACCGGGATGGCAATTAGCCACATCTGATCAATCTGAAAGATATATTTGACCAAAACCAGGGTTAATAACGGCATCACAAGCAATCTGACGACCGACAGGATATAAATACCGATATCACTGAACATCCGTTGAAGCGGCAGTTCACTTAATGTCGCCCCGATGGTCAGCATTGACAGAGGAACACAGGTATTTCCAATCGCATCGATCGTGCCGGTCATAAATTCGGGCAGCGGAACAGCGGTGATAAATAAAATGAACCCGATGATACTCGCACCCACGCCCGGATTAATAATTTTTTTCAGGTTTAGCCTTGTAGGATGTTCGGTTTTATTCGCATTCATGATTTTAATGCCAAGCGTATACAACAACAAGTTAAACATAATATTGTAGATCGCAGCATAAAATATTGCTTCTTTGCCATAGAGCGCCTGAAATATCGGAAAACCTAAAAAGCCTGTATTTGCAAAAACAATTCCAAAATTAAAGATGGCTTCTCTGGTCAGATCTTTGGTCAGGATCTTCGCTGTCAGTTTCCCGACGAGAAAGGCAAGACCGTAGCAGGGTATCGTAAGCAAGAAAACAAAAAGTGCCGTATGCAGCCTCTCCGTAGTAAAAGATACTCTCATCCCGGACAGGATCAAGGCCGGAAGTGCAATTGTCAGGACAAATTTAGAAAAAACCTGAGTCGCTGCCGGTGGAATAATCTTCACTTTGGCCAGGACATAACCCAGTAAAATCGTTAAGAACAAAATCCCCAGTTGATTATAGACGCCTTGTAGTTCCACTTTTCTCTCTCCAATAGTTTAAGCTGAAATTTTACGAAAGTTATACAATTTATTATTATATCATAAGCTGAAGTACTTTTTGAAATGCTTTTGGAATCGGCAGGTCCTTCAGTTTCTCCCGGGAAATCCAGGCAAGCCCTGATTTTACCTCCGAGTCCGGCTTGAGCGAGAACAAAATGACATCCATTTGCCAGACCTGATGTGTGAAAACATGCCGAACGCTGCCCAAGTATTTAATAAATCGGAGATCTAACTCCCAGTCGCGACGGAACAGTTCTTCCGCAGAAGAAGCAGATTCCTTTTGGACGAGCGGCAGTCCCCACATGTTGCCGAGCAGCTGTGTATTGCTGCGGTACTCCATTAGAATATCCCCGTCGTTACAGACAAGCGCCGTCCAGTAATCGAAGCGGGCCGCTTTTTTTGCTTTCTTCTTAACCGGCAGGACAGTCTCCCTGTGCGTACGATGGGCAGTACAGACGGTACGCCAGGGACAGTCCCGGCAACCGGGAGTATTGGGTGTACAGCACATTGCGCCAAGTTCCATCAGTGCCTGGGTAAATTCCCCCGCCCTATCTTTGGGAATCATTTCTCTAATCATTTCAGCAATTTGCTTTTGCGTTTTTTGCTGGCTAATGTCAGCTTCAAGTCCCAGAAGACGGGTTGCGACCCGCAGTACATTCCCGTCAACAGCCGGATAAGGCAGATTGTAAGCAATACTTGCAATAGCCCCAGCCGTATAGTCACCGATTCCTGGCAAAGCGCGGATTTCCGGATAAGTGCGCGGAAAATTCCCACTGTACCTGTCATGTACCACGATGGCAGCCTGATGAAGGTTCCTGGCCCGACGGTAATAACCAAGACCTTTCCATATGGCTAAAACGTCCCCCTCGTCCGCGTCAGCCAGACTGCCAATATCCGGAAACCGCTCCAGGAACCTCAGGTAATAATCTATAACCGTATCGACCCGTGTTTGCTGAAGCATGATTTCCGATAACCAGACCGCGTAGGGGTCGTTCGTTCTTCTCCAGGGCAGCTCCCTTTTATTTTGGTCATACCAGGCCAATAATAACGCAGCAATCTCTGACGGTTTCTCCTGAATATTTTTTGGTTTATCTACTAGATCCGCTAATTTATTCAAGCTGCCTCCCTGTTATTCGCCTCGATGTTTGATATTGCTAATTACATGCATTTTAGAGTTAACAAGTTACTGGTAAGAAGATCAGGCTTTGCTTCAGAGCTCGTCAGCCATTTTCCGCAGTCTGGCATCCGCCGTACAGAAAATAACCTGACGCGAGTGTGACAGTTCCTGCAGATAAGCCAGTGCTTTCTTCCAAAATCCCTCGGTTCCGTTCATTGATCCGGCCAGAAAGAACAAAGGAATCTCAATGCTGCTGTCCTCAAGAGCGGCTTCAGCAAGGGCCAGACGGTAAGCAAAATAATACGAATAGGCTTCGGCCATCATCATTTCTTTTTTATCCGACAGGTTCAACGAAAATGCCCGCCTCAAAAACCGCTGCGCTTTAATCTTTAAAACAATGCCATTCTCGGCCTGCCACTTTTGCAGCGAGGCTTCAAGCAGTTCCGCCGTATCATCAAGGGTATGCTGTAATTCCTGATAGGCCTGCCATTGCTGTTTTACGCTCCCAAGTTTTTTCTCCAGGTCATGGTCAATTTTCACAGCCTGACTATCCTGAAGGTCTTTACGGATCTTCTGAAGCCGGCTGTTTCTCTCCGAAAGCGCCTGGCGGGAAGCCGCCAGGGCGGCCAGCCTTTCTGCTTCTGGCAGACATGCTTCACGTTCCAGTTCGGCAAGGGGTTCTAAAGTTCTGGATAGTTGATCCAGATTCCGCTTATTTAAGGCGATATCATACTGTTCTTTCAGTAAATCATATTCTTTTTCAGTTTCTTCTTTGATCCGCAGTTCACGTGCAATCAGCAGCACGGCCTCAAGGACCTCGTCAATATTGGCATCAGCCGAGATTCTGTTCTGTAATTTTTCCCGCAGCTGTGACGCATATTCCTGCAATTTCTGTTCTGTTTCCTGCTGTTGCCCTGTCTGTACCTGCAGCGTCTGAAGCATTTCCGCACCATGGCTGTTTTTCTGCCAGTACTCGTCCCAACCGCTTTTCCAGGACGAAAAATCGGAAGCCTTAACCATCGCAAAAGCTTGTTGCAGCCGCTGACTGCGGGACAAAATGATTCTGCGCAGTTCTTTTTCCCTTTTAACCTGTTTCCTGACCAGGTTATAATCCGCCTGGAGCCGGTCTGCGGCCTGTTTCTGATTCTGGTACGCTTCGATCTGCCGCGTGAATTCTTGATAGTCTGCAGCTTGATATTTTTGCAGAAGCTTTGTCAGACGCGAAGCCAATCTGTCTTCGATGCTGACTGCCCCTGACCGCCGGATAACCCTCCGGTCAATCATACGTCCGAGTACAGAGTCCTGCCATTTTTTCAAGCGTGTGTATGATCGGGCAAGTGAACGTTGGTCTTTGTCAGTCATACCGGCAATCAGCGCATATTTTTTGAGTTTGGCTTTTTCTTCATAAAGGGACCCTTCCAGTTCCTTCACGGTATCAGCCAAACCGGCAAAGCTTTCAAGTTCCTTCTGCGCGGCACGAAGCTCTTCTTCAGCGCTGCGTAAGTGCTGCTCCTCATTTTCCGGCAGTTGCCGATAGCCGGATGATCTTAGTGAATCCTGAAGCTCGTTGATGGCCTGAGTCTGCCGGGTGATCAAAGCTTCACCCTGTTCCGCCTCTTTTTGAATCAAGGCCCAGGCATAACACTCTTCCCGCAAACCTTCAATCATGTCCCAGTCAACCTGTTTATCCTGAACAACGGCCGCCAATCGAATCCCGGTATCCCTGCGCAGTTCTTCGAGGCTGGCAAGTTCACCCTGCAGACGGCGCAATTCACGGTAATCAAGGTTCTCTCTCAGGATAACAAGCCGCTGCTGAATTCTTTCCATCTCAGCAATTTTCTCCGTCATAAGATGCTGTTCAGCCTGCAGGTTCTTAATTTCGATTTGCAGAAAGCGCTGTTCCTCCTGCCGGTGGCTTGCTTCTTCCCAATCTCTTCTTAACGCATCATACTCGGCTTTAACCTGAGCCATTCCATCCGCCTGTTCTTCGACGCGTTCCTTTGCTCTGGCCAGGGCGTCATGTACCCGTTCCAGGGAAAGCTCTTCATTTCCGACCTGCTGGAGATTGGAGACCCTTCGGTACAAACCATGCTTATTGGTATCCGGCCAGACAATAAAGCCGCCCTGCCGGATTGCCTCAAAAGTCATATTCAAATCTGTTTGTTCTCCGGAAAGCAGGATTTCTGCTAACCCTTGTCTCTTCCGCTTGTCTGACGGTACTGCCGACACCCGGTCGTCATAGTATTCCTGCAGTAATTGACACAAAGCTTTTGCCAGTTCGGGTTCCTCCAAATACAGCACCGTAAAATCCCCGGGCAAGGACCACTCCGTATCCCCGAGCAGCGGATGCCCCTGCAGCCCGATCTTATCAATCCTCATAATCTTCCCGTCCCTGACTGATTGCAGCCAATCCAATTTTCTGGACCAATTCCCAACGCCGCTGTTCTTCAGGCCGGTTTTCTGAAGAAAGGCGTTTTTGGATCTCTCTTCCGAATACTTCGGTTAAATCCGGGAAGCCGCTGGTTTGGCGTCTTATACTTATAACATTGACATCGGCGCAAAGAGCCGGACCAGACTGGGATGTATGGTAAACCTCAAAGTAGCTGAAGTCTTCGGAGAGAAGCTGATGCAAAGTCTGGACTGTACTTTCCGGATCCGGATATGGCCCAGACAGAACAATCCGGAACAAATCTCTTTGCCGTTCTTCTTTCGTTGTATCTGCCAAAAGCCCGCTAGCAATCTCTTTTGGTTCAGCCGCCTGCGGCCAGAACTTTTCAATGTAGTTCCGTCCGCCAAGTTCCACAAAATCAACCTGTGTCAATTTCCCGTCTGTTTCTCCAAAAAGCACGCCATGCGGCCCGCTGTCCTGAAAGCTCCTGGCTTCAGGGGATCCGCAATCTGCCCAGAAAGTATCACCAATCTGATGCAGCCCACTGAATTTCTGCTGATGCCCTAACGCCAGATAGGTTAAACCACTTGCTGTAATCGCCTCTGGCTCCAGAGGAATAAACCTATCCGTATTTTTTGGGGACGCTATCTCTGCATGGAGCAGCATCACCTGAATAGGTGCGTTGTGTAAGACCGGCTGAATCATCCCCAGATCAATCAGCTCCTGACGGTAATTCGTCCATCCCGAGCCATAGATGACAGTTCCTTTGGCCGGAATTTCAATATGACTGACGCCCCCCGCAAAGATATGAACATTACCGGGCCATTCAGCAAAACGGTAGGCCGAAGAGATGACCAAAGGATCCTGATCCCCAGGGGTGATAAAGACACGGGTGTCCTTCAAGCCAGAGAACGACCTGTAGACACGTTCGACCGTTTCTTTACGCGCATTCTCTTGGTCGAATAAATCCCCTGTCACAAACAGAAAATCCACTTTTTCTTTTTGACAAAGCGTCAAGACGGCTTCGAAGGTATGCCATAAGTCCTGATTGCGCATTGCTATCCAGCAAGCCGGTCCTTCCCAAGAACGGCTGTCAAATTGAAATCCGGCACAATGCACAAAACGGATGGTAATTGCCATTTTTTACACCTCACCCTGATGACACCAAAACATCAATCGATCGTCGCTTACCAGCCATGTAAACATCACAGCAAGCAGAATGTTTGCTGCCAATACGATTTCCCAAGTATGGTGTTATGTTAGTTCTTGGGGACCCCGGCAAATTCCTGCTTACAATTGCAACTTACTTTTTCGCTCGATAAAAAAATAAAAAATAAAAGCCAGAAATCTTTCCGGCTAAGATTCTGCATGTTTTCATACAGAAAAACTGCTTTCAGACAGATTTCTGGTTGATTCGGGCCAAGCGTCTGCGACGGGTAACGATCCTGTAAATCGCAAAAATAATCAGCGTCATAACAACAAGAACAACGGTATAGACCGTCAGGGTTATTTTGTTCGGATTGGCGAGCAGGGATATTGGATGATGGCCGTTGTCTACCACTTTTCTTCCAAGTATCATGCCGTAATCATCGGAGATCGTTGGAACTCCGCCGACTTTAGCAAAGGACTGAAGATATAAGGCGAGGGCCTGCCATTCTTTGACTTCGGCATTATTTCCGGCTGTGTCTTTGACGATCTGGGCTTCAAAATCTGTAACCGGTATACCTTCTTCTGTTTTCGGCACAATCGATAATAGACCGTAAGATTTATCGCCGACGATCGAAAGCATCTGAGCAGAATACAGACCGGCAACCACCCTGTATAATTTGGTATCGTCAATCTCTTCAATAGAGCCTTCCGGCTTCTGCAACACGGCGTCAGTGACCTTATTGAATATCATCCGGTTCGGATTATACGTGAAATCAATACCTGACATGAACAATTGGGCTTCAGCCATCATCGGCGAGATCGAGGCATCTACTTCGCATAGAGTCTTTAATTCCTGGCCGGTTAAATAGACAGAAACCAGCGGATACCCCGGAATATTATCCGGACCGATCCCGAGGGAGCTTACGCTGAAGGCGTCGGCTGCCGTGATCGCGCCCTTAAAAAAGGTACCTCTGATCGTCCCGGCAGGTACAACTGCGACATCCACCGGAACATAGCCGGAACCTTCCGCCTTTTTCACAGCATAAACGTAGGCATCAGAAATCAGGTTGGCCAATGGATCTTCCTGATGCGTATTCAATATGTCGTTGACCTTCCGGAAGTTATAGGGGGATTCTGCCAATACTTGATCATAATTTAACTGAAACGGAGCAAAGAATTTGTCCTGAACCTGTTGTTTGAACTGACTTACAATACCGGCAATCCGTGGATCCTCAGGCAGTCTTTCATCGATTGCCGGCAGACGGTAAGCGACAAGTCCCCAGTCTGAAGAACCGGATTTTTGAGAAATTTGCAAAACACCGAGGTACTTGCAGCTGTCTCCGGCGGAACAAATAAGTGTCTTGCCTTTGATGATCGGTTCTTCAAGTTTGGTGTGGGTATGGCCACTGATAATCACATCAATATCGGGAACTTTTTTTGCCAGGATCTGGTCTTCAGATTCGGATGCCTTTTCCCAGGTCCCGGAATGGGATAAGCAGACAATTAAATCAACCTTTTCCTGGTCTTTCAGGATCGAAACGATCCGTTCGGCGTTCGCGACTTGATCCGTGAATTCCACTTCGGCTTTCGGTGCGTTGGATGCCGCATCGTTTCCAATCAGGCCAAAAACACCGATCTTTACCCCATTCTTTTCAACGACGGTGTATTCGGTGATCCCATAATCCTGATAAGCCTGTTGCAGAGCTGCCAGCGAAGGCGTTAAGCTGCCGTCCTCCTTGGCCGGAAAGGCAATATTGGCCTGAACGATCCGGGGCGAAATCTCCCCGTTTTTCCGCGCAGCAACAGCTGCCTGAAGGCTGTCGGCCAGTCCGGAAGCCCTGTAGTCATATTCGTGATTACCCGGGGTTACAACATCATACCCCATCTGCCCCATAACGCGAAGCTCCGGGGAGTCTGTCCGAAAAATCGTCTGAAATGGCGTTCCCATGGAATAATCTCCGGCATCGAGGAGCAATGCATCCGGGTCACCCTCTTTCTCGGCAGCAATGGCGCTCTGGAGTCTGGCAAATCCGCCTGACTGATTTATCACACCGTTTTGTTCGTCTTTGACCGGCAGGAGATGATCATGCATGTCATGTGTAAACAAAATCGTCATACTCTTCTGAGTTTCGGCCGAGGCAATAGGAGAATTAATGGGCAAAACAAACATTGTGCCAATCAGGAAAGCAACCAAAGCAAATTGGATCCTTTTCATCATCTTTCCCTCCTCATTTCTATATCTATGCTATCGGTCTACCTATCTGTCAATCAATCTATCTATCCGTCTATCCGTCTATCTATGCGCTATGTTATTCTTACCAATCTTGGAACTTAGCCACTGAATTATATCCTGAAGAACTTGAGAACGGTCCGTTTCATTGTGCAGTTCATGTCTGCAGTTTTCATATTGCTTTACAGTAACATCACGGATTCCAGCTTGTTGGTAACGCAGACGCAGAGCTGTGATAATTTCTCCGTAGTGGCCGACAGGATCCATTTGGCCGGAGAGGATCAGAATCGGAATGTCTTTCGGGATCTTCCTGATGTTAGACTTCTTTTGTACTTGCAAAATTCCGGCAAAAAAATCATGATAGAACGCTAAAGTACAGGTTCCCCCGCAGTAACTATCCTGAATATATTCATCGACAACAAGCAGATTGGTGGTAAGCCAGTCAAATTCCGTCCTGTTTTCTGCGCACCGGGCATTGAAGTTTTTAAAAGTCAGCTCGTGAATGAATTTGCTTTTGTAAAGCTTTCCTTTGACCAGAGCTATCATCCGACATAAAAAACGGCCAAAATACAGCATAAACGTCGTGTCTCCGCCCGGGCCGGATAAAATAAACCCCTGTACTCCCTGCTCATCTCCATAGAGATGCATATAATGCTGAAGAATAAAGCTTCCCATACTATGACCAAAAATGAACAACGGCAGTCCGGGATTTTCTTTTTTGATCAGAGCAACAGAATCATAGACATCATGTACCATAAGGTTCCAGCCGTCTTGACCCGCAAATCCTTCCATGCCTGCGGTTTCAGTTGTTTTGCCATGGCCTCTCTGGTCGTAGGCATAAACAATGTACCCTGCCTCCGTCAACTCCCTGGCAAACGGCGCATATCTGCCGGAATGCTCCGATATCCCGTGGATAATCAAGATGATTGCTTTGGCGGGGAGCGTATCCGGCTCCCATTTGGTTGCAAATATTTGATCTGAAGGATGGATATTCCAGTAGCTTTGCTTTTCTCTCATGCTATTTCCCCTTACGGCAAATTAGAGGTGTGGTATCCGAGGTGTGTGTATCCGTTTAATGAAAACATTCATTTAATGAATCACACCTAATATATCATCTTGAAGACAAATTATCATCCTTTTCCCACGTTATAAATATTTCCAGAATTTTGGACATGCCTTTTTTCCAATGAATTGTTAAAATACTGGTAAGAAGCGAACGAGACCGGTACAGAATTCCAGATGAAAAAATTTGACGCGTGGAGGATTTCAATGACGAAAAAAATGGTTGTTACGCTGCTTCTTTCTGCAATCCTGATTCTCGGCTTAGCTCAGGTAACGTCTGCTGCCCTCGGCGATACACTTCTGAAGACAGGCTCGACGGGGTCGGATGTCGTAGAACTACAAACCAAACTTAACTGTCTGGGTTACAGCGTCGGCACAGTGGACGGAATTTTCGGACTCAAAACACAAGCCGGTGTCATCGCTTTTCAGAAAGCCAAGAATTTATCGGCTGACGGAATTGTTGGGCCGATCACGGCTTCAGCCATAAACACCGCCTATACGAATAAAGCGCAGGGCGTCAAAGCCAGCGCGATTGTTGCGACGGCCCAGAAATACATTGGTGTCCCCTACAAATACGGAGGTACTTCCCCATCGACTGGATTTGATTGTTCCGGATTTGTTCAATATGTTTTTGCGCAAAACGGCATTACCCTGCCGCGTATTTCCAGGGACCAGTACCTGGTTGGCAAAGCGGTCAGTTTCGCTAATTTACAACCGGGAGATATCGTTTTCTTTTCAATTGCCAAAAACGGTGTCGTTGATCATGAGGGGATTTACATTGGCAATAACCAGTTTATCAATGCTTCAAGCTCCAAAGGTGTTGCTGTTTATAGTTTCGGAACCTATTGGAAATCTGTCTATCTCGGGGCAAAACGGGTGATTTAGTGGTTATATGAATCATGTTCATTTCGTCGGCTGAAATATATTTATTCATTTATTGAGAATGTCCGGATCGAATAATATCTGACATTCTCATTTTTTCTGACCTTGTGGCTTATTCGTTTATCAGTAAAAGTATTTAAAAAAAATCGCAGATTGTGTTATATTAAGACAAAACACAAATCAGTCTGCTAGCTTATCCTTTATGGACAGAAAGGACATCATATGCCTGCGAACCATCCGAAAAAACATTCGCATCATCAACCTAATCGGCACAATCACTCCACTCAGCATCAGCAATCCTGCAACTGTGGCCATGACCATTCCCAGAAGACCGGCCATGCCGTTCATGTTCATGATGCTGAATCCTGTCCGGTCTGCAGTGGTTCGGAAACCATTACGCCGGAAGAATACCTAAATAAAATTGAGGAAGCCGTAAATAAGCTCCCTCAAAATAAAACCAGGGACAGAATGCACCGGCTGATTGTCCTGACAGCCGGCACAGCCGCCTCGGCCGCTGAACACAAGGATACCATCCTGCTTCAAATCACAGAGGTATATCTGACGCTGCGCCTGGCGGAGGAATCCGGTCAAACGCTGGCTCCCGAGGACGCCCAACGTCTTTTCCGCGAACTTTCCGGGCAGGCCGGCCTTGCGCTTACTGCCAAATATGGTCTGGAAGGATTGACCAGGGTTGGCTTGGACGCAGACTCAAGCAGCACGCCGGGAACAGCCTCGCTTGTGTTTATTAGCTGCTATGCAATCGGCAAAGTATTGATGCAATATTTCAGGAAGCAAAAGGAAGGCTCCGCCTTGGCCGCTGAAGAAATCAAAGACTGCTTTCGGGCAGCGAAGGCCGAAGCAGAACGATTGGCACGAGAATAAATTTGGGTATTTATTTCAAGAGCGTTGTACTAGACATACTTTTTAATCACGATGGACTGGCGGCCTTTTTTAGAAAGTCCGCCTACTTCCTGAAGCTTGATTTTTCCGAAGCCGCGCAGAGATAGCGTATCCCCTTCCGCAACTGTCTTATCTGTTTTGTCACATTCCAGCGAATTTAGCATGACCTTCCCGGATTCAACATATTCCCCCGCTTTGGTACGGCTTAAGTTAAAACCTGCCGCGACCACACTGTCCAGCCGTAATGAGGCTACGGTGTCTTTCAGCAGAAGAACTTTTTCTTCCGGTATTTGCAGCAATCCCGCAGAGATGATTGCTGTTTTTATTTTGACACGGCCAACTGATTCCAGATTGTTTATCAGGAACGGCAGGATTTCTTTCAGGACAATCAGATCACAGCTTTTTTCTGTGACCAGAATGTCACCGACCGTTTCCCGTTTGATTCCTGCCCCCATCAAACTGCCTAGGAAATCCCGATGCGACAGGCCGCTGTCTGCAGGATATTCCGCCCGGATAAAAGCTAATGGGCAATATTCATCATCCTGAATGACCTGTTCGGGCTCCAAGTAGTCCGGAAAAAAGACCAATACGGTACGCTCAGCCCCTTCATAGCCTCCCCAGAAAAAGTGCCGGGATCTTCCGTCCGTAATAAGCATATTTTCGGCCAAAGACCGCTGCTGCTGATTGCAGAACCTTGTAAAGGTCGGAATATTCTTTTTCTCGGATTCTTCAAGCTTGTCAAGGACCCGGGCAAGCAGTAGCCTGCTTTCTTCATCCTGGGCATATTTTTTGACGATTTCGTTTTTATTAATCATGCAGCATCCTTTTAAGAACTTTTAAACAATTATTTCTTATATATCTATTGTACTGATTTTCAACGTATTCAATTAGTTTGATGGCTCACCTGATGATCAGTAATGCGTTACCGAGTGTAATACAGCCGAGTGCGATCACAATGCTCAACAGCGTGCCGACAAGATATTTTTCGGCGAAGTCCCGGTCGTTTAGCTGACTGAAACGCGCTAAACTTTTTGCTGCGAGCACAAAGCCAATGGCCCCGAGCTGCCCGTTCAGCCACAGTGTCAGTGTAATAAGCCGTTCCAGCACGCCGATCAGATACCCGCTTTTAATTAACTCGTTGGTATCCTCCTGATTCTGAAAATGAAATAAGATCAGGATCTTTTTGATAAAAATAGCGGCAGGCGACAGGCACAAGATATACAACAAGATGAGCACGGCACCGTTGTATAATTCCGGCCCCGTTAAATCCACCGAAATCCTGCCTAAGACACTTTCTCCGAGTCCGCTTGTTTCTGTAAGATAAAAGCCGCAGGCCAGGATAATCAGGATATGTAAAAACTGGTCGGCAACAAACAGGAAAAAATCTGTTTTTGCCAAGTCCGGCTGTTTGGCTGCATAATATTGAAGCAGACGGGTTCTGGAATAATCGATAGACAGGTGGCTTAGAACGATGATCAGCACTGCAAATATCATGTTATTAACAGGTCCAAACCAGATTAGAGCCAGAATCAGAAGGACGGCATAGATCAGACAATGCCAGAGAAAGTACTTGATCTGGTCACGTTTTTTGGTAGCCATTGCCGTGCTTTGCAGAATGAAGTCTCCAAGCAGATGGGCAATTATCGGCAGCAAAAAATTCATAACTCACCTCTCAAAGGTTCGATGGATCATCAGCAGGGTAACAATATCAATTTCACGAATCTCTGGAATGTTGGCAGATTTGATCACGTTGTCAACATTCTGTCTGGATGTATTGGTAATATTTGATATTTTTCCTGATAATCCTTTTTTATAGACCTCTTTCAGGGTCAATTTATTTTGAAGTGACTCCGAAGCAAAAATGGCGAAAGGTTCAATATGCTCGCTGTTAATCCAGGATACGTCATCGATTGAAGCCGCTTTGATTCGTGTTTTTTGATAATAGCTCTGGCGGTACCTTTCCGAAACAAGACCTGGCAGCCGCTTGAATGCAGGCAGATCCATTGCCTTTTGGTCAAACAGCGGCTGAATGACTTCGGTCAGCAATAAGACGTTGTTTTGATACAGACTCTGTTTCCTGACGAGCAGATCGGATGTTTTGAGCAAGGCATTAATGACCAGATCGTTTTCGTGCTTGGCGTTGAATAATAAGTCATAGCCGCTGCGTTCCGGGATTCTTAAAATTGCCTCCCTGGCCAGATGGTAAGCTGGTCCGTCCTGTTCCGTTGAAGTCCCGTCCGGAATCCGGACATCCCAGTCCCCTACCCCAAATCCGCAGCGAATCGGTAGAGGAGCCAGCAGCATTTTTAAAAGACGAACATAGAGTAATGCGGCTGTCGGTGTTTTGAACAGTCCTTGTACTTCGTCACCTGCGCTGAAGATGACGGCAAATTCCTGCGATCTTTGAAAGATGCTGTTCAGGACATTCAGGCACATCTTCATATATCGTTGAATCTGTTCACGGTCACTTTTGGGAAGCTTTTTCGAGTTTACCAGATCGGCAATCACAGCAGTGTAGAGCATAGAACCACCTCTAGTGTTATTATAACAGCATTAAAATTTAAAGCAATCTGTTTTGATTGCTTTTTGTATTTACAACCTAAATTAGTTGCTTGCTTTCTTTACCTTTAGTATACGACTAGGACCTCTGAAAGAGTCTTTTCTTACGAAATACTCTCCTAGCCCTGTCTTAACACAGCAGATACCAGGATATTTGAATCAACAAATACTCGTAAGGCATTACTTTTTTCCCTTTCCCCGTATGATATATTGTCAAGCCTTTCAATGTATCTTCGATACAAAAAATTTCTAAATTTGAAGAATTTGTATGCGCTTACAAATTCTTCGGTAAATGAAATAATTGGCTTAAACAGGTAAGGAATCTGGACCTGGATTAAATTGATAATTAATATGCTGACGATTATAAAATAAGCTTCTTTTGTTAGATTCAACTTGTGAATTTAGTCAAAAGAAGCTTTAATTTAATATAAAGTGACTAATAGGTTAGAATATCACTGTATAATTCTCATCAATTCCTGGTTTGTTAAGCTGCAAATTCCCGTTGGTATTACCCGTATTTTGCAGCAGCTCCTTAACTACGCCATCGGATACAACATCTGTCTGACCTATGGCAACAACGTTCGGGAGAATTTGGTTTTGCAGCAAGTATTCTTTCGTCTTGTCCACGGCAGTATCATTAACCAGAAAAACAGGAGAATGAGTTTTAGCGGCCAGTGCGGAAGCAGCTAAAGCATCCGGATAATTTGAACCGGTAGCAACATAAACGGTACTTAACTTGAGCTCTTTGGCAAAATTGCTGATTACCGCCATATTGGTATCATAGCGATCATTCCCCTGCAATCGTTTGACATGGGGGAAATTGCCGGCTACCCCGTCGCTGACAACATCATCGCTACCGACAATATAAGCGGCAGTGATGTTTTTATTTTTGATGTAGTCTTTTACGCTTTGAGGACATTTGTACGTCATGGTTAAGAGCACGGGCATGCCTTTTTGGGTTGCGATCGAAGAAATTGAAATAGCATCTGGAAAATTGAGTCCTGTTGCTACGCAAACCTCACCATTGAAATCGAGCTTCTCTGCAATTTTTACGGAAGTATCAAACCGGTCTTCACCTGATATACGCGTACAGCTTAGACCTATAGCTTTAAGCTCTTTTTCAACGTTTTCCGAGATGGCTCCCGTACCACCGATAATTACAGCATTCTTGGCCTCAAGTCTTTGAATTTCCTTTTTTGTACTACTGAGCAAATTCTCTTTGATGTTTAACAAAATCGGGCAATTGTATTTTTGCGATAACGGCGCGGCACAGAGCGCATCAATTTTTTCATAAGAAAATCGTAATTGCACACTTTCTTTTCAGTGCTCACGGTTCAAGAATCTCCCGTAATTTTAGATTTTAGATAAAGAGGGGATAAAACGAGGCCACTGAAAAAGTGGTACCTGAACCTCAAAAGCAAAAGAGCTGGAATTACGAAGAAAGAAGTAATTCCAGCTCTTTTTTGATACAATTAAATAGAGAAAAAACTTCAGCGCAGGTAATCATA
>NZ_MCHF01000046.1:0-2525 GCF_001707455.1 Dehalobacter sp. TeCB1
CCGCCGTAACCAGCAGGCTCGCGTCATATAAAAATCATTCGTCGCATTTGCTCTTAGCATACGGTACTCGGCAATGCTCAGGAGCATTTGCCGGGAGTAATGGAATCACCCAGTCTGGATGTGTTTGATCAATGTTAGGAGCAGTGTTCAGGACATATACCAGATACCTGTACGGATCAAGGTCATTCTCCTTGGCGGTTTCAATTAGGCTATAAATTATTGCACTGCCCTGGGCACCATTCGGCGTATTTGCGAATAGAAAGTTTTTTCGGCTCATGACAAAAGGTTTTATACTCCGTTCTGCTCGGTTGTTAGAGAGCTCCAGCCGGCCGTCCTTCAGATACTCTATCAAGTGAGGCCACTGCTGTTGCAGATAATATAAGGCTTTTCCAAGGGCAGACTTCGGAGCTGCGTTTCTTGTTTGTGCCCAAGTCAGGAAGGCATCCAGAACCGGTTTTTCCAACTCCAGCCGCTGGGTATATCGTTCTTCAGGGGTAAGACATTTAAGCTTATCCTCAATCGAGAATAGCTTGTTGCAATACTCTTGCCCAATTACTGCCGAAGATCCTTTTTGCTCGGATTTTGGCAAGGAATTGACCGCCTCATCAAATTTACGCCGAGCATGGGCCCAGCAACCGACTACCGTGATGTTTTCCGGCAACGTGTAATAAGCCTGATAACCATCCGCATGCAGGTATCCGGAGAATCCTTCCGAAAATTTCTTCGGGTTTTCAGCTTTTCGATCCGGCTTGTATTCATAAAGTATGAGCGGGTGCTCTGTATCCCCGCCGGTTCTGTACATCCACATGTAGCTTTTGGCTTGCGCCTTCTTGCCTGGTTCTTTGAGTACTTGCAAGGTGGTCTCATCCGCGAAGAGAACACTGTGCTGCAAGAGCCGTCGGTGCATCTCCTCATACACTGGTTTCAACCAGTCCTCGGCTACTCTTAAGATCCAGCTGGACATCGTCTGACGGGATAGCATCACACCGCTTCGATTCAGCTCCTGTTCCTGTCGGTAAAGGGGAGAACACATGACGAATTTCTGGGTCATGATGTGAGCTATCGCTTCCGGGGAGGCAAAGCTTCCGGAGATGACGGGTTTATCTTTCCGTGTTTTCAACACGGGGGTTTCCAAGGCCTCTGCTTTGCAGGTCAGGCAGGCATAGCTGAAATACCGGTCTTCACGGATTTTTACCTGTGGCGGAACAATTACAAGGCTGCGGCGGACTTCCTTGCCGATTTCCTGCATGACAGTATCGCAGGCTGCACAAAGCCGTTCTTCCTCAGAAAGACGATGCTCAACGACTTCAACGGGGACATTATCCGGCAGGATTTCCTCAAGGCTGCCGGAACGCTTTTGGCGGGTATGGGCAGCAACTTTTGTTTTCTCTGGTGACTCGATTTTAATATACGCTTCTGCCTCGTTAAACAAAAGGCTCAGTTGCTCCATGACCGCTTCCTGCGTTTTTTCGGAGGAAGATCCGAAGCGTTTCTTTTGGCCCAGGCGTATCTGTTGCAGAAGCAACTCAATCTGTTTGTTTAACTCTGTGTTGTGTGCCTTAAGTGCTTCATATTCCGCACGTGAAATGGTGACCATTTCGGCGTTATTTATCTCATTTTTTTGTAGCTCTTTCATAACAAAATTATACCATGAAAAAGCCAGTTTTTCCAGTGTTTTCAAGGGTTTCCAGTATTCTTTTCGAACCCTTTCTGAGCCTTCTTAAACCATGCAGAGGCCTGACGCCGGACGGTGTGCTTTGGGTTGTTCTACGCTTAAACCTTCCATTAGCCACCGGTACTGCTGTGGGGTAAGCGCCTGCGCTTCGGCGGGGCTACGCGGCCACTGAAACCTTCCGTTTTCAAGCCGTTTGTACAGGAGAACAAACCCATTGCCTTCCCAATACAGAGCTTTTATCCGGTCACATCGGCGTCCGCAAAATAGAAACAGGGTGCTCGAAAACGGATCCAGCCGAAACTTCTGCTGGACGATTCCAGATAGACCGTCAATCCCGCATCGAAGATCGGTGTATCCGCAGGCAATATAGATGCAGTCGGCTCCGGTGAAATCATTCAGCATGACTTCAGCGCGCGGCAGATTGCTTCAATGGCTGATGCATCTGCGCTGGGGTAAATGTCGGCTTCGGCATTTCCGATGCGCACTGTTGCCGCTATTTCCAGACAGTCATTCCGGCGTTCAACGGGAACTCTGGCAAAGTACGGCTCTTGATGCGTGGTCAATGCTTTAAACACTCGGCGTTGCCAATAGTAATATGTTTTCTCGACAATCCCGTTTTCCAGGCACCATTGCCTGATGCTTATTCCACTGTTCCGGCAGGATGAGATCCGCTCGCTCCACTCGGCCAGCCGTTGGTTTACGCTTAAGGTTTGCAGGCTTTGCTCCATTTGAGTCACTCCCATTCTATCTAAATGTCTACCTTAGACTCTTTTGGTGACACTTAGACTCTTTGGGATATTCTCTCATTCTGCTGATTCTATGACAATCCGCCTACATGGTTTACGCTTAC
>NZ_MCHF01000047.1:0-18794 GCF_001707455.1 Dehalobacter sp. TeCB1
TGCCGTTTAGGCAGCATTTTTTAAAAATAAAATTCTGCTAGCGCTTCCAACTTCTCTGTAACAATTGGAAATTCTAACGGAATGATATCGTGGAAAAATTCCGGCACAGTAGTGTGAGAAACAACATCACCCTTTGGAAGCTGGGAAAGCAATGGATGCTCGTGAGAATTTAATATATTCAATACCTGCACCAGATGGTACTGAAATTTTACCAAAAAAACAATGGTTGTGGTCAAAGGAAAGAGCTTATGAAGCACTGAAAAATAATGAGTTGGAAATTACTCAAGGTAAAGATGGGTGGGTTGTATCCACAAAACAGTATTTGAAAGATGAAGAAGGTAATGTTAGGAGTGCGAAGTTTTTCTCTATTATTGATAATATATATACACAGCATGGAACTAATGAAATGATAGATATATTTAAAGACGCAAAGGTGTTTCCATACCCTAAACCATCTCTTCTAATAAAAGAGCTTTTGAAAATAGGAAGTATCTCCAATGATATAATCTTGGATTTCTTTTCTGGCTCAGCTTCAACTGCTCACGCAATTATGAGTCTTAATGCCGAAGATAAGGGTAGCCGAAAATTTATAATGATTCAAACGAATGAAGAAAAATGTGATGAAAATAGTGAAGCATATAAGGCTGGATTTAAAAATATATGTGAAATTGGTAAAGAGCGTATTAGGAGAGCGGGAGAAAAGATTAGAGAAGATTATAAGGATAAAGAGGGACTTGAGGATCTTGATATCGGCTTTAAAGTATTCCGTGTAGGAGATACCAATATACGCTGGTTCAGTGAAGCGATAAAGTCTGCAAATATGGAAATCGATGAAGCAAAGTTACTAGATAAAGATATGCTTGATTTTAATCAAGGCTACACAGATATAGATGTAGTATATGAAATCCTGCTAAGGCACAGGGACATTCCGTTATCGGCTAATGTTGAAAAAATAGAAGCAATTGGAGAACGGACATATATATTTACAGATACTGTTGTAGTATGCCTAGATGAGATAGTAAATGAGGAAATAATAGATAAAATCGCAAGCCTTGAACCTATGCCAACCAAGATAATATTCAGGGATAGCGCATTTGGAGCAGATATTTCTCTAAAGGAAAACTCAATGATTAGGCTTGAGGCACAAATTAAAAAACATAGTGGTCTTGAAAAAAAGGCTTATAGGATTGAATTTATTTAAGGGGGGTGACACCTATGTCAAACCGAATATCATTCCAATTTAATGACCGACTTCCGCATCAAGGTGAAGCTATAGAATCAGTAATAGAGCTTTTTAAAGGAGTAAGTCGTAAAAGTGAAGGGGTTATTTACGAAAATATAAATAGAGCAAAAAAAATTGGGGAAGGTGACCCTGTTAGAAACCCTCAAATAGTAACGGGTACAAGGCTGCTAAATAACCTTCGTGAAGTTCAGATTAGAAATATGTTATTTGTAGACAACCAGCTAATGGATAATAACTTTACGGTAGAGATGGAAACAGGTACAGGAAAGACTTATGTTTACCTACGTACCATACTGGAACTATATAAAACCTATGGTTTTTCGAAGTTTATGATCGTTGTACCGAGCATTGCTATCCGCAAAGGTGTTGAAAAGAGTATTGATATGCTTCGAGAGCATTTCAAAGCCCTATATGATGGTATTGATCTGGATAATCATGCATTTGTTTACGATTCAAATACAAGTAAGTCATTCGTTAGTACGAAATTTGTTGAAAGTAATGATTTAAGCATAGCAATTATGAATATCCAATCATTTAATAAAGAATCAAATAGACTACGTGTAAAAGATGAGTATGGTCAAATTATTTGGGAGGATATAAAGTATATTAATCCTATCGTTATAATTGACGAGCCACAGAAGATTGAAGGGACTGCTAAGAAAAAGAGTGCGTCTCTTGAAGCCATAGAGATGATAAATCCTCTTTTTACCATTAGATATTCTGCAACGCATAAAAAGCTTTTTAATCAGGTATATAAACTTGATTCGTATGATGCTTTTAAAAATGATTTGGTTAAAAAAATTGAGGTAAAAACGGTTCATGGTAACATGCCGAAGGATTATCCTTATATAAGGTATGTAGAATTTACAAGTGATTTAAAAGCTAAACTGGAGATATTTTATGTTGAGCAGGGTGGCTTAATCAGAACAATACCAGTTAAGGCTCGTGGAGGGGATTCACTTTTTGAAGCTTCGGGCGGGCTGGAACAATATAAAAATATGTTTATCCAAGAAGACCCCCATAAGTTAAAGAAACTGAAAATTGGAAGACAGGATGATATACTTGAGCTTTCGGTAGGAGAGAGCAATTTTAATATTGGCGAAGAAGAAGTTATCAGAATACAAATTAGGCTTGCTATTAAAAATCATCTTGAAAAGCAGTTAAATATATTGAAAAAGGGTTACAACATCAAGGTCTTGACACTTTTCTTTATCGATGCTGTAAACAAATTCAGAGATTCTACTTCGCTTGATGGACGAGGCGAGTATCTACGTATCTTTGATGAAGAGTACGCAAAGTTAATTGAAGATAGCAATTGGAGTAAATTATTCAAAGAATACCCTGAGTTATTTAATGGATACAAAGATATCCATAAAGTCAGAGAAGGTTATTTTGCTGTTGATAAAAATAGAAACGCAGTTGAAGTAGACAATTGGGACAGCATATTGGATGAGCAGAAGTTAAAAGCTAAGTCGCAGGAAGATGTAGACAGAGGAATTGAGCTAATTCTTGAGAAAAAAGATGAGTTAATATCCTTTAATGAGCCACTTGCATTCATATTTTCACATTCAGCACTGCGTGAAGGCTGGGATAATCCAAATGTGTTTACTCTTTGCACACTAAAACGTGGTGGTTCTGAAATTGCTAAGAAGCAGGAAATAGGAAGAGGTTTGAGACTTCCTGTTGATATAAATGGAAACAGATGTACAGATAGTGAAATCAATGAACTGACTGTGATTGCAAATGACTATTATGACCATTTTGCAGACAGCCTTCAAAAGGACTTTAACGAACAAGCTGGGTTTAATAAAGATGAAGTTACAACCGACATTATATTTGTTACTTTGAAAAGTGCTGGGGTACCAACACAAAAAATTACTGCTGAGCTTGTTGATACATTAAAAAATGAGCTTTTGCAACAGAAGTTTATTAATGATAAAAATATGCTGACTAAAGCAGCAAAAGAAATACAAAAAGTTGAGTTTAAGGATGAGACTTTGAAAGAACACAGCCAAATGATAAAAGAGAAGTTTGCTGAATATATGATTGCAAAAGGGACAAAGAAGATTCCAATTAAAAACGGTGATGAACCTCCAGTAGAGAATGGTCAGCATAGCTTTATTTCGGAAGAGAACTTTAAAAAGTTATTAAAAGAAATGAGCAGCCGGATGACAAAAAGGACTATGTATCAAGTAAACATTGATAGTGATACTTTTATTCAAGATTGCATTGAAGGATTAAATGAGCTTTTAAGATATAAGAGAATACGAAATGAATTTGAAGTTGAAACTGGAAAAGCTACATTCAATGATCAGCAGAAATTCATGATGGAAGATGCAAGCAAGTATAGTATTTATGAGGATATTGATGGTGAACTTGAGCCTAAAAGCGATTTTGAAATAATCAATTATATTATGTATCACACAATGTTGCCAAGACTTGCAATTTTCAAGGTGATTTCACAGCTTGAAAAGAAAATATTACTACGAAATCAGGATGTTCTTGACTTGGTAACACAAAGTATAAAAAAGAAGTTTATAGATTATAAAGCGAATAGTATTATAGGCTATAAGATTATTGAGGGGTATGTTTTCAATGACAAAACAATATTTGAAGCTGAACCAATAGACAGGGCAGAACTTCTGGATACTTCAAAATATGTTTACCAGACTAAAGTAGGAAAAAGAAGGGCATTGCATAAGTATTACAAACTTGATAGCAAAGGCGAGTATAAATTTGCTCAAGAGTTGGATGAAGATGAAAATGTGCTTCTATATACTAAGATTAAAAAAGGTGGATTTGTGATTGATACACCTTACGGAGAGTACTCCCCCGACTGGGCGGTAATATATAAAGGCGATGACAATATTGCTAAGTTATATTTTATCGTAGAAACAAAGCTTGAAAAGGAATGGAAAGACCTGTCAGATGTTGAGCAAATGAAAATTGAGTGTGGAGAGTTGCATTTTAAAGCAGTTGCAGATGATGTAAGGTTTAAGTGGGCAAAGAGCTATGATGATTTTAAGACAAACAGGCTTAATGCAAATACGAAAGGAGTCTATTAGAAATGGCTGATATAAAATTTGAAATCAAAGAAACCGTTGGAGTTCTTTCGGAATCGGCTAAAGGATGGACAAAAGAATTGAACCTTGTTAGCTGGAATGATAAAGACTCCAAGTTTGATATTAGGGAATGGTCACCTGAACATGATAAGATGGGTAAGGGCGTTACTTTATCAAACGAGGAATTGAAAAAGCTTAAAGAAATTCTTAATAATATTGATTTATAGTATATAGCCGAAGAAAAGCTTCGGCTATATAGCTAAAGTAGATTGATATGCAGGGGGTGGTCAATACATATGGTTAAAAAACGCCAATATCATATTTGGCAGTATAAGCTCGAACAGTTGTTAGAAACTGATGGCAAGCTGATGCTGGAGTTTGATAATAAGGATGCCGTAAACACCAGTGAAACGCTGATGCTTTACATATTAAATGAGAAAATAATGGGTCGTAAATATGACGATACCGTTGAATATAAAACTGATGAAAACGGAAATGAAGTCAGGGAGAAAAAGAACTTCATTCCGATTATCACAATTGAAACAGGCAGGAGCAGGAACAAGGAGCAGATTACAAAGCTTGAGAAGCTTTTGAATGAAGGTTTTTACACTGACACAGAACCTGTTGGACATTTTGTATTTGTTGATAATGTACTTTCTGGCTCCCAGAATAAAGAATGCAGACAGATTTTTGTGCTGGAGAAATACCTGGAGAAGCTGAAGGAACATATTTCTCTTGGTGTTGAACCTGAAAAGTGTACAGTATCAAAGAATCTCACAAGAAATGCACTGACCACAACCGATGTATATTTAATTACTGTTGATATGAAGAAGCTGGGTATCTGCATTATTCCCGACTGTGAAGTGCCTGTGTTTGAAGATGTAAATATGATTAAGCCATATACTCGCACTCCAGAAGAAGAAAAACTGTATGCTGAATTAATGGCTTGGATTGAAGCGGATAAAGAATATTATAAAAAGATAAAAGAAGTAAGTGAAACAGTTAATTCCACTGACTGCAAGGTAGAGAAGAAACCAAAGGAAAACAGGCAAAAGGGAACATATAAGACGGTTAACCAGTGGAAGGAAGCTGGGCAAAAAGTAAAGGCAGAAGAGCTTGAAAATCCAAAAGCCAGAACTTATGTGGATACTAAATCGAAATACTATGCTTTATATATTGAGGAACAGACCGATGAAATTGGTGAGGATGAAACAAAGGAGATTCCAATTACTGAATGGTCAACAGGACTTCAACTGGCAACCGAGAGAAACCATAAATGCATGGAAAATGTGTTCGATGGCATGGGCATTGTTTCAAAGGAGCTTGGGGAGAAGTTTAAGAATTTCATAAAAACTGATTATGCCATTACTGGATATCAGCTGCGTCTTCCTGCAATAAAGGGATTTTTCCCTGTTGTAGATTTTAAAGCATACTTTAAAAAGCATAATATTGAGTTCATTACCGATATGTGGGGACAGGATCATAAAGTCGATGAAATCGACATCCTTACTACAGAGTCAACTTTTAAAGCAAAACTGAATGTTACAGGGGTTAAAGAAGATGGTTCTGAAAAGAAAGAATGGATGTTTAAGAGTATTGATGAATACAAGGATTTACTTGTTAAATACGGGTATGATGCCATAGGTGTTTCTAATTTTGCAAAACCTGTAGAGGAAGAGTTCAGAAGGGCTACATATCAGCTATGGCTGGCACTTAACATTCAAAAGCTGGATTTGCTTGCATTGTCAAATGTGCAAGGAGATATTATCCATAAGGTGCTGAGCATCTACCGAAAGGATGAATTCGACTGGCAGGATATAAAGTATATTGAAACCTTCCTAAACCTCATTCAGAAGGAAAATTCCGACACTAATCTGGCGAAGGAATGTGCCGATGCGATTAAGGCGATTCATATAAACAAGAGAATGGTCTTTGACCGCAAGGTAATACAGACCATTAAGGATGTAATCAATAAAAAGCTTGATGATATGTGCATGGGCAGATTCTATGTGAAGGGGAAATATCTGTATGTTACACAGGATATTCTTGCCTTCTTACGATATGCTGGTGCTGAAAACAGAGAGCAGTGGGAGTATTCAGGCTTTCTTGGGAAGAAACAGTTTTACTGTGGCGGTAAAATAATCGGCAGAAATCTGCTGGCAAGAAATCCGATCATGAGCTACTCCGAAATTGCAAAGGTTGACATTGTTGATTATCAGGGAGAGGACTCAGAGTTTATAAAGCACCTGGATAATATCATTCAGATGCCGCTGGGTACTGAACCCGACAGGCTAGGGGGAAATGACAGAGATGGGGACGAATTGCTCGTGCTTTCCACCGATTATAATTTGAAGGATATCAAGATTGAATACTTGCAGAATTATAACTTTGTAGTGAAAAAAGAGGACAGCGAAAATTTCAACAAGAACTTGCTTGAGGTTATTAATCAGAGTCTCCAAGACCATTTAAATGCTCGTTTCCCTGATAAAGCGGTGGTTACATTAGAGGATTATGTTGTTCCGTCACTGGTTCAGGTTAATGATGAAGATAAAGCTACCGCACCGAGCAAAGAATGGAATAAAGAAAATGTTATCCAATTCATTATTGATTCCGAGGATAAAACAGGTGTGATTACAGACATCAATACTGCTATAGAAAATGTAGCAAATGAAGAAGCCGACCTGCCGAAGTATGCCCTTCCTATTGCCATAATGAAAGACTTGCAGGGAAAAATGATTGATGCCAGTAAGTCTGGACTGTTCGACCAAGTGGTAGTGCCAGAGGTAATAAAACTTAAGTTCCGTAAGAAACCACAGTTTATGTACTATAAGGATGGGAATGAGTTTAATAAGGACTATGACACAAAGTCTGCTTTGGACTTTTTTGCCGACAGAATGAAGCAGTTCAAAGAATATGTAAACAGGGTCATGAGAGAGGACATCAATAAGAAAATCAAGGCTCAGCGTTTTGAAAATATATACAACTATTTGATGAACCCTGAACTTGATGGTGAAGTTGTGCAGAAGGTCATTGAAGCATTGGATGATGTGTATTCCCATTTTATACAGGAAAATAGGACGCTGGCAATTTTAAAGTCAAGAATTAACCCTTATTCCAGTGATGACAGGTATAAACGGGAGCGTGAAATTGTAGACCAGAAATTCAAAGACCTTTATGAAAAAACAAGGATGGATGCGGAGAAGATTTGCAGCTGTCCGTCACTACTGGCTACTGCTGCTGTTAGAATGACTTATATTAATACTAAGTACAACAACCAAAATGATAACTACTCCTTCTGCTGGATTGTTGCCCCTGAAGGAATTCTCCAGAATATAAAAATGCACGAGGATAAAGAAAAAATATATGTTGTACCGGCTAACGAAAAAGAGGAGGATGTTTTCGAATGGCTGGGAGAGTATTACAAGACTCAGGTTTCAGATGGGGAGTATCCATTAAAATTTCATGTCGAGAAGGATATGAGCGTTCCTGAAGAATATTTGAGGAAGGAAGCTGCGGAACTTCCTGATATTCAGGATTTAACAATAACCATTATGGGTGTTGAAAAGGGAAAAGCAGAAGAGATAGCTGCTGAAATGCTGGGGAAGGCATATCCCCTGTTTGTAAATGAAAGCAACTGGCTCGGTATTAATGGAAATATGAGTATAAAGGAAAGAGAAACCCTTACTTCAGGAGTAGATTTAAGAAAATATATCGGTCATGATGTTTTGATTAAAGAAATTATTACAGCCAAGAATACTCAAACTGTAATAAAAGTAACTGTTGATATTAAAGGATAGTTATACCGCCAGCGAAGCTGGCGTAGGGCGGACAATGCCGAAATAATGGCTTGTTCGCAAACTATTATAAAAATATCAAGGAGGTCATGAGCATCATGAAAAATGAAACAATTGTTATAACGCAGGAAAGAATGGCTGGATGGCTTATGTTTAATAGATTCCATAAAGTTGATGAAAAGCCAGACTTAAAGGATTCAAACAGGAAAATATTTATCTTTAAGGATTCCCCAAGACTGCGTGAAACTATGGAGAAATATAACCAGTTCAAAGATGTAATTGGGTTCTAAAAAGGGGGTCTGAATGTTTGGAGTGCAAAACAGTTGATGAAATTGTAAATATAAATAGCAATGATAAATCCCCTGATGATATAGCAGAAAATTTTCTGTGGATACAGGAAAAGTGGTACGGTAATGAAATCAGCGAGAGGCAAAAAGAAAATATATATGCTCTGTCAAAACTGCTGTACTATAAAAACAATGATGACGTTAAAGTGCCTATTATAGCCAATGTCCCAATGGGTGAAGGAAAATCATGTTTGTTGGTTGAATTTATGAAATACTTATATGATGCTGATCCTGAATTTGGAGCAATTGTTGTAAAGAAAACATTGGAAGAATGTCATGATTTTTGCATAGATATGGGACTTACCGATAAAACATTAGAGGAATATGGTTTTGATAATGACAGACAAGCTTTAAAACAAGCTTACTATTCCTATATTGATGGGAAAGAAGTAAAATTCAATGATGGAGTAGATTATGTCAGAGGTCAGATTGGATTTATAGCCCGTACTGTAAGGGGATTTAATTTTACAGATTGCAGGAAGTATGAAGACAGGTCAAAACAGTGGTGGTTCGGAAGTCCACCGCCTGATGTTGTTTACTATGACTACAGACTATGCCATGACTGTAAAATACAATGTTTAGCCAGAAAGAGTAAAGCCGAGTGTAAGAAACATAGGATTTTGGCAATATCACATACAAGGTTATTTTTGAGCAACTATATCGATGAGTTCTTTGAAGATATCATGTGCTTTGAGCACGATGGAAAGGAAATTAAAAGAAAACTCCTGATAATTGATGAAAAAATCGATATGTGTGATATTTCCAGCATTACAGATACAAACTTTAAGAAATTAAAAGAATTGATTATTGATAAGTTTGGACAATATGAGGAATTATTTAAGGAGATAACTGAGTATATTGATTCCTTAGAATACCCAGCAGAAATGAATAAGCCAGTAATTAAACAGACAAAGCTTTTTCGTGATGGCAAGGGATTTCAATTTGATGAGGAGTTGCTCAAGGCATTCTATAATGATACCTCTATCGAAAGGGAGAAGTATGAAAATCTGCTGGACTTAGGGAAGATATTAAATAGTAAAAATATTACCACTGGTATTCCTTACCGCTTTGGTGATAGTAAAGCAAGAGCTGAGAAAGAAAATAGAAAACTTACAAGGGAGATTTACGCTTATAGATATCTAGACCTTTCAGCATATAATAAAAAATTTGATAAAACTATAATACTGGATGCTACAGCGGATTTGGACTATGACTATTTGAAATCCAATGCTGTAATTTGTGATGATATTTACAATGAAAAGAGAGAAATTAATGTTTATATTCCTTATAGGGATGCCAATACCTCGAAGGGTAGACTCCTGAAAACAGGTGACCACAATATGAAAGCCGAAGACAGGAAATGCTTCTATAGTGCTAATATTAAGAACCTTGCATTGGAATGTAAGCAGATAATGGAATCCGAAAACAAAAAGACCTTGATTGTTGTTTTTAAGGAAGTAACCGTTGATAAGACCTATGATTTTAAAGAGGATATTTCTGAGGAACTAGAAAAAATATGTGAAGGTAAGGACTATACGGTTATCCATCATGGTGAATTTACAACGGGTGTCAATAAATTCTCGGACTGCGAAAGGATTATTATAATAGGTCAATTAAATAAATCCAGCAGCTTTTATCAGAATAAATGTCTGGCTGTAGGAAGAAAAATTGATGAAGATGACACACATATCCAGCATGTAAGCCATACCGAGATGAATGATTATTTGATATCCAATATTCAGCAGATTGGTAGAACTGCTTATAGAAAAAAGGAGCTTGTTGATGTATATTTTGTTGGAAGGCTTAAGGTTCTTGAGGGACTGATTTCAGAGTTAGGTAAGTATTTTAATGTTAATATGGAGACCTTTGAAAATATCTACTATTATAAAGAACCAACCAAGCAGGAACTTTTGATAGAGAAAATTCTGACAAAGTATATATGGTCAAAGGAAGGGGAAACCATTAAAAAGCAGGAGATAGAAGAACTGTGCGAAGAAATTAAGATGGATAAGTCGGCTATAAGGAAGCCATCATTTAAAGAAAAACTCAAGCAAATAGGTATAATTACGAATCCCGATAATAACAGGGAATATTTATTTACCAAGGATATGTAAAAGTGTGAAACTCTTATATATAATATATAGGACATTCACACTTTTGAACTTTTCAATAGAGGATAAAATAATTCTATCGCTCTGAGGGGGTGTGGGGGTGGTAGAGCGTAAAAACTTTTATGGAGCGTATGCGGAATAAAAGTTTGGTAGCACCCCCACGTAGAATAGTATGGAGTTGATATTATATGAAGGCAGATATTTCATATTTAAGGGAATTAAGTTTGCAGTTTAGAAATGCAATTATAAAGTATGGAATAAAGAAGCTCCCGATTTCATTTCATGAGTTTCCTATGGGTTCTTGCGGCGATGCTTCTCTTCTGTTGGGAAAATATCTTGATGAAATGGGACTTGGACAATTTGATTATGTATGTGGTGAATTAGGAAGACAAAGTCACGCTTGGCTTGAGAAGGATGGAATTATTGTTGATATTACTGCCGACCAGTTTGACGGTGTTACTGAAGAGGTAATTGTCACTGACAATAATGATTTCCATAAACGATTTGAGGAGGATTTCCGACACCCTTATATTGATAGCTTTGGTAATGGTGATTTTGTTGATATTGAATTGCTGCCAGCATATTATAAGATTATTGGCTGCTTAGATGATAAATATGAACCAGTTTAAAAATGATATAGTTTTATTGTTTATAAGGAAGACTCAAAGCCAGCGAAGCTGGCATTGAGTGGAAAAAGGAAAAATGTATTAAGGTTAATAGAACTGTCTATTCCAAATGGAGTAGGCAGTTTTTTTATACGAAAAAATATTAAAACGGAGGTCAGAATCATGAAATTAGTTTTTATTACGGACAATAATTTAAAGAATGAGCCATATACTACAAGCAAATTAATTGCTGAATATGGTGGGCAGGAACACAGGGCTGTCAGACAATTGATAGAATCATATAAAAGCCAATTAAAGGAATTTGGAAGGGTTACATTTGAAATGATACCCTTTGACACGAACGGTGGAATTCAAAACGTTAAAGTATATAAGCTTAATGAGGAACAGGCAACTTTCCTTATTACACTTATGAAAAATACTCCTCAAGTTGTTCTATTTAAAATGGAACTGGTCAAACAATTCTTTACTATGAGGCAGGAACTTGAGAAACGCAGATTAGAAAGAGATACTGAATTTAAAAGTAGAAAAGAGCTAACCGATAAAATTAAACTATACCTTGGAAACGATAATTTCAAATTTATTGCATTTACACAAATGATTTACAAGATTCTATTCGGAAAGGATGCCCAAGGTCTCAGGGATACTTTTGAAATAAAGGATAAGAAAAAATCTCCTAAGGATTTTATGCCAGCATTCGATGTTGAGAGGATTAGAAAAGCCGAGGAAAAGGCTTTAACAATGCTTGAATTAGGATATGATTATCACCAAGTTAAAGAGCAGTTGGATAAGATATTTAATGAGAAAAATATTGCATAAGGGATGCCTGTCGGTGTCCCTTCTTTTTATGGAAGGAGAATGTTATGGAATTTAGGAAAATTAAAATATCAGATTTAAAACATGCTGAGTATAATCCCAGAGTTGACCTGAAGCCTGGGGACAAAGAATTTGAGAAAATAAAGAGTAGCATTACTGAATTTGGATATTGTGAGCCAATCATTGTGAACAGTGATATGACAATTATTGGCGGTCACCAGAGGAGTAAGGTACTGAAAGAGTTAGGCTATACAGAAATTGATTGTGTTGTTATTGAGGTTGATAAAACTAAAGAAAAGGCTCTGAATATTGCACTTAATAAAATCACAGGTGAATGGGATTTATCGGCACTGGCTCATTTGTTGGATGAATTAAAGACTGAGAATTATAATATAGAGCTTACGGGTGTTGATTTTGCGGAAGCAGAGAAGCTATGGGACGAATTCATGCCAAAAGACGATCATGAAGAGGAAGAAGAGATTCCTGAAGTCCCTGAAGAGCCAGTTATTCAATCAGGAGATATTATTATACTTGCTAAGCACAGATTGATATGCGGTGATGCAACCAAGAGAGAAGATTTATCTAAACTTATGGATGGAAAGAAGGCAAAACTAACAGTTACAGATCCTCCTTATGGGATAGCTTATGTCGGGAAAACAGAGGACGCTTTAACAATACAAAATGACAACCTTAATGATGAAGAATTTTATAATTTCCTGCTTGAAGCTTTCAAGAGGGTTTATGAAATATCCGATGACGGAGCCAGTATTTATGTGTTCCATGCGGATGCAAAGGGATTGATTTTCAGGAGGGCATTTGTTGATTCCGGCTTTAAACATTCCCAGTGCTGTATATGGGTCAAGAATACTTTCGTCATGGGAAGACAGCCGTACCAATGGCAACATGAGCCTGCATTATTCGGATGGAAGCCAACTGGCTCCCACTATTGGAATGGTGACAGAAAGCAAAGCACCATATGGAACTTTGATAAGCCGAGAGTTAATGATGTGCATCCTACAATGAAGCCGATTCCGCTTATTGAATATATAATCAAGAACTCCAGCAAATATGGTGATATTATTGTTGATACATTCCTTGGGAGCGGAACTACCATGCTTGCTGCTGATAAAGCTGATAGAATTTGCTATGGCGCTGAACTTGACCCGAAGTATTGTCAGGTTATTGTTGAACGCTGGATTAATTATAAGGATGGAATTAATGGTGATGATGTGATTATTGAGAGAGAAGGACAGCAATATAAATACTCGGACTTAAAGCGTGAGCAAGTGGCGGTCTGATATTATGAGAGAATACTATTTCTCATTTTAAATTACCGATTTCTACTCACATTATTTTTCCGAAAACCCTTTATTTAACTTGATTTAATGTGCTTTCAGAGTGATTAATGTAGTACATCAAATTCATGAAATGGAGGGTTTTTATTATGGAAAGAAAAGACATTGTTAAGGCATTAGGAGAACACTTTGAGGTTGAGCCAAAGTATATGGGAGTACCGAGTTTTGCTTATCAGATTAAAACAGCAGAAGAGACTTACACAGTTGACCGAGCAGGAAAGATTACAACTTCTGAAGGAATAGAAGTGGAGCTTGAGACTTTAGTGAATGGCAGGATTGAAAAGAAAATAATCGAGACTACAGCAACAGAAATTACAGGCTTTGAAGTAGCAGTTCCAATGGAAGGTCATACTGGTATCACTTTAAGAAATCTGGTGAATATGATTTGCAGCAAACATGGTCTTATCAAGAAATCATTAGGACTTAATGCGGATATTGTTGAGGGTGAATTTTGCACAGGTATCAATGAAGCCAGAATGGAAACCTTGGAAGATTTCAAAACTGCCATAGAGAGTATTGGTACAGACAAATGCCCAGGTATAGAGTTTGATTTTAACAATAGCACCATTACATTTAAATTTTTAGAAGGTGAAGCAAGTCCTGAAAAGGTTCAGGCTTATACTCAGCTGATAGGATTACTAAACCAAAATGCCAAGGCTCTAAAACATGCTTCGGCTAAATCTAAAGATACCGATAACGATAAGTTTACCTTCCGAGTTTTCCTTATAAGGCTTGGTATGGTGGGAGATGAATATAAAACTGCACGAAAGATTCTGCTTGAGAAGCTTGAAGGAAACTCTGCTTTCCGCAGTGGAAAGAAACCTGAGAAGAATATTGTTGCAGACGCTGAATAGCATACCTCTCCCGAATATATCGCTTCACATTGGCTTGTGGGGCGATATTTTTATGTTGAAATATAATAGTAGGCTAACAATGAAATTGATTTAAAATTGCTTATATCTGGTAAATGAATATTGCATATGATATAGTATTTTTAAGGAATAGACTGCAAATGTAATGCGGAGCAAAACGATTTATGTTGGAATAATTACTAATAATTTAAATTTAATAAATACAAAACGATTTAAATATGAATTTAATTCATAATAGAAGGAGGAATTTTTATGTCAGTATATGCTTTTTGGAATAATAAAGGTGGAACTGGAAAAACCAGTTTAGCATTTCAAGTAGTTTCAAGATACGCAGAGAAATATCCAGAGAAGAAGGTTCTGGTAATAGACCTTTGTCCGCAGGCAAATTTGTCTGAATTGCTTTTGGGTGGATTATTAGGAGAAGGTGCTGTTAATCTCTCAAGTTTATATACATCAGGTAAAAGGATATCTGTAGCAGGTTACTTTCAAGACAGACTACCATCCCCATTTACCATGCCACAAGTAAATTATTCCGATTATATATGTAAGCCTAATGATTACAACCAAAATATTAGTCAAAATATAGACTTACTTGCTGGTGATCCAGTTATTGAATTACAGACAAATTCCATTGCTACTTTAGCAAATACACAATTGCCTGGAACAAATACATGGATGGCAGTAATTGACTGGATAAAAGATTTTATAAAGCTAACAGATAATAAATATGATGAAATATTTATTGATTGTAACCCAAGTTTTTCGGTTTATACACAAATTGCTCTATCATCTGCAAACAGATTAATACTACCAGTAATGGCAGACGATTCTTCAAGAAGAGCTATTCAAAATGCTTTTTCCTTGATTTATGGTATACAAATGCCTTCACCGATGTATAATCAGTTTTCTTTTTCAACTAAATTATCGGAAGCAAAAAGAAGCCTACCATTAATTCATCTAATTGTTAAGAATAGGTTGACACAATATATGGGTCCGGCATCAGCTTATAACTCTGTATTAACTGCAATAAATAATGATTTACAGAGCATAATTATATCAAATGGCAGCATTTTTACTTTTAATAATATTCATCAAGGCATTGTTGATGTAAGAGATTTTCAAACAACTGGCGTTGTGGCGTTTGCTGAAGGAAAGCCATTTAGCAAAGTAAGTGTTGGAGTTCACAAAATCTTAGGTAAAGAGACGCAAATAAGTCAAGAATATCTCGTGAAATGCAAGGATGCCATAGAAGATATTGTGATAAAGCTATAGCAATAGCATTTAAATGTTAATATTATTTTTTATCTGAATATGTAGAATTTTATTATAGAGCCGATAACAAGGCTCTTTTTGTATTAGGGGAGGTGAGAACATGGGTAGCAGAAAAGGGATTCCTAATAAGGAAACTCGATATGATTCGGACATATTACCAAGACTGTCTGACATAAAAGAATGGCTGATGCAGGGTGATACAGTAAGAGAGATTTGTAAGAAACTTGCTATTTCTCCCGACTCTTGGTATCGTTACTGCAAGGAGCATGAAACACTCTCTGAACTTGTAACTATGGGCAGGAGCGTGTTATGTAATGAAGTGGAAAAATCATTATTGAAGCTTTGTACCGGCTATGACTATGAGGAACTCAAGACTATTGTTGAAGAGGACAAAAATGGAAAGAAACGTACTAAGATTGAAAAGGTAAAACGCCACCAGCCACCATCGGCTGTAGCCATTTCATTTTTCCTTCGTAACCGTATGCCAGAGGAATGGTCGGAGAAGAAGGAACTTATATTGGATACAAGCCAGAATGAGGAAGCAAGGAAGAAGCTGTTTCTGCAAATGGTGAATGGTGAGTTTGATGCAGATGCTGGGGATAGCAATGAGGATTGCCAAGAAGAGCAGCAGAGAGCCAATGAGGAATATATGCAATAATCTTATGTCATCAGTTTTTACCGAGATAAATGCTGATTATTTATATAAAAATGCCCGAAATAAGCCTGATTACAATGCATAATTAGGATTATGTCTTCAGTTGACTTCAAGGCAGCACAGAGGTAACATGGACACACCAAATAAAGGAAGGGTGTGTCTATATGCTTGATATAAGCGGTTTTGAAGTATATTTAAGAAGCGAAGAACGCAGCAAGAATACCATTGGCTGCTATATTCGGGACAGCAAGGTTTTCATTGACTGGTATAGTAGCAGGACTGATTGCGGTCTTGATAAACTGATTGAACTTGATGCCATTGAATATAAGAAGCACTTGCTGAATACCAATGAATCGGTGGTTACAGCCAATAGGAAGATTGCCAGCATCAATGCCTTTTGTAAATGGCTCTATGAAAGCGGAACAACTCCTGCTGAAGTTAGTATAAAAGCAGTAAAGAATCGGGATGCTCGCCAGTATAAAGGATTAGAGGAAAGGGACTTGAGGAGGCTCCGAGCCGAAATACACAGAAACAGGAATCAAATGCATATTTGCATAATTGAACTACTGCTTGGCACAGGGCTTCGGGTGAGTGAACTTTGCAATATAAGGCTTAGGGATATTGATATATCGGAACGTAAAGGCTCTATAAAGGTTATAGGGAAAGGGAACGTAAACAGGACAATCCCATTGAACAAGGATGTCCGAAAAGCAATTCAGGATTATCTTGCAGTAAGACCAGCGGATGAAAGTGACTTCCTATTAATAGGGCAGCGTGGAGCATTGAAAAGGAATGCAATAAACCTTATCCTTGAGAAATATGGTGATAGAGTTTCAGTTGAAGTTACACCCCATAGCTTAAGACATACCCTTGGTTATAAGCTGGTCAAAGAAGGTACAGCAATAACTACAATTCAGCAGATACTTGGTCACGATAATATCATGACTACAAACCTTTATACAGTTACAACCGAGCAGGATATGAGTGAATCATTGGAGGCACTGGAGTGGTAAGCCGACCCCACTCTTTTTTTTATGCACCTTTCCTGATGGGAGGGGTGCTTCTATCTGTAAAAATTGCCCCGACAGCAAATGGTGTGAAAATTTTTTCAATTAAGTTTTCTAAAAGCATAGAATAGAATTGGAAATGTGTGTATAATAATAGAATAGAGTATTTGTGCATACATGATGCTCTTAGACTCCAAAAGAAGGAGGTGTTTGTTGTGGATGCATTATCAGTTGTTGGCACGATTGTAACTATAGTAAGTTTTTTAGCAATGATTTTACAATGGCTTTATTATAATAAAATAAAGTTTTATGTATTTGTAAATAGAATTGTTAAGAGAATGAGAGAAGTTACTTTTGATGTAAGCTTTACCTACAAAGTTAAGAAAGATATAGATGTGTTTAATAACATTGAGCTTTCTTTAAAAGAGATGTACAAATTAAAAAATATAAATAAAGAAATGAATTTGAAAACCCATAAGATTTATAATTTAGATAATTTTTTGTTGAAGGTTCAATTGGATAAAGAAGTAAATGCTGATGAAGATATAGATGAGGTTTTTATTTACATTCCCAAGCTTAAAGTAACATATAAATCTGCTGAGGACATACTTGAAGAAATTGATAAATTGAGTCAAGTAATAAAGAAAAAAATGAATATTAATGAGGAAAAATATTCGTTAGATATTAGATATTATAAAAACAGAAATCCTTTTTTTGGGTATGCGATACAACGATTTGGTGTGAAAACAGTAAAATCGTTTGTATGCCAGCTAGATTGTAACATTCTTATTGATAATGAACAACACGATTTGAATGATAAGAAAGCTTGCATTTATAAAGAGTATGTAAATGTTACGGACAATAGTTTCAGTGATTTAAGAAGAGTCGCAAAATATTTACTCATATTAAGATAAAAGGGGGGGCTATATACGAAAGCATCAAATCTATTTGAATTAGAGGGACAACTCCCAGAAAATTTTCAACTAGCAAACAATAGAACAACTATAACACAGACGATAAATGGGGTAGAAGAAGAACTAACTTCTCAATTATTTGTAAATGAAGTTACTTTCGATAATTATACTCACTGTAGAATTGTTTTAGATGAAGTAGTTGATGTACAAGCACGTGCTTTAAATCAGAATATCGAGCAAATCATTGTTCAGAATTCATATGAAGCTTATTTTGATAATGAGAATGGAAAACTTATATGTTTAACAAATAAGAATGTTGCAGAAAGAGCTAAGGATTTGTTTCAACAAAGCTTTAACTTAAGTTATATTAAGCATGCCTTTAATTTAGATGACATTATTAATAATTCCTCAAATGTAAAAGGTGCCAAATTCAAAAATTTAACAATACAAACGATAAATGGAAGCTCTTTAAATGGTAATAGAGTGAATCTAACAGATATTTATGATCTTATGTTCCAAAACGGAGACTTAGCAACAGTTGCAGTTACATATCCTTTTGGAGCAGGTGAAGTAAGTTTTTCTATTTCAGATGCAGGGTCTATTGTTTTGTTCAGTAATTTAAGTGACAATGAATATATAGCTTTAATCGAGGAATTAATGAATCTTTAAGAAAATATACCGAGGTGATGCGATGCAAGTACATCAAGACCATCACCGCCAGAA
>NZ_MCHF01000048.1:0-16781 GCF_001707455.1 Dehalobacter sp. TeCB1
AATAGTGTAATTTGTTCGCGGTTTATTCCGTTTTTATATGGCATAATTATTCCCCTTATGATTCGGTTTCCTTACTTAATTATACCATATTTATCCATTATTCTCTACGTTTTTACACAGCCTGTGGAGGGCGCTATCTGCCGCAAGCGGAATTGTGACACCCAGACCAACCCTAGATACTTATTCCATTCGTCTCCAACCGAATAACATTGTAGATTTTATCCAGCTTGCTGTAGGAGTTCAGGGATTGGATGGCCTGACGGAGCTGTCCTTCCCGGCAGGGGTGGGTCACCAGTGCAATTTCGGCGCTTTTATCCGGCCGCGGTTTCTGGATGATGGAATGAAAGCTAATACCAGCTTCAGCAAAGAATAACGCCAGTGTTGCAAAGACTTTTGGCTCGTCTTTAACTTTAAGCCGGATGTAATAAGCGGTTGTAAAATCATCCGTTGAGATGATCGGATAGTTGCGGTAACAGCCGCAATTCAGGAGTCCTTCGGATCCGGCGGACATATTGCGTACAATCTGGATAATGTCGGCTACAACGGAACTGCCTGTCGGCAAGGCTCCGGCGCCTTTCCCGTAAAACATGGTTTCTCCGACAGCATCACCGGTGACATAAATCGCGTTGTACACACCGCTGATATTGGCCAGCGGATGTTTTTTGGAAATCAGGGCGGGATGCACCCTGACTTCGATCCCTTCTTCCTGATTTTTGGCAATGGCCAGCAGCTTAATCACGCAGCCGAGCTCATCGGCATAGTGGATATCTTCCGGAGAAACGTTGGAAATTCCTTCGGCATAAACATCGTTAAACGTCACGCGCGTATTAAAAGCCAGGGAAGAAAGAATCGCAAGTTTGCGGGCGGCATCAAGCCCTTCTACGTCGGAGACCGGATCTGCTTCAGCATAGCCGAGCTCTTGGGCTTCTTTCAGGACATCGGCAAAATTGCGTCCCTGTTCGGTCATAGCAGACAAAATATAATTGGTCGTACCGTTAATAATCCCAAGCAGTGAGGAGATCCGGTTGGCGGTCAGGGATTGCCTTAAGGCAGCGATAATCGGGATACCGCCAGCGACACTGGCTTCAAAGTACAAATCTCGACCGTTCTTTTTCGCAGCCTCAAGCAGTTCTTCTCCATTTTGAGCTAAAAGATCTTTATTGGCGGTAACGACATTTTTGCCGTTTGCCATTGCGGTCAGGATAAGCGTGCGGGCTGGCTCGATACCGCCCATTACTTCGACAACAATGTCAATTTCCGGATCATCCGTGATCTCCCTGGGATCGTCTGTCAAAATAATGCCGCGGCAATCCGGCCGAGGTTTATGGATATCATGGACTAAAGCCTTTTTTATAGTTATATCAGCATTGGTACGGGTACTGATGTCATACCGGTTATTTTCCAGTATGGCGGCTGTACCTGATCCGACAGTTCCAAAACCCAGTAAACCAATTACAATTTTCTTCATAAATAGTTCCTCCCTATCCCCTCTGAATGAACAAGTGTTTCTGTACAGTGGACATTATACCAAGCTATCCTGGAATTGGCAAGGATATTTTTGATCGGCCCACTGCAGGATGAAAAGTATACTCCAAATATATTGACACAGTTAACTGTATCATATACACTTAGATAAAATAATTATATGTGCTATAACACATCGTTGACGAGATAATGATGGTTCAGAAAGTCCGTAGAGTTTTTCTCATATATGAATATGCACGTTAGGAAGTGTATCAATTAGACTCCCTGTTTTTTTTTATTAAGGTATATTTTACATGTTGATTGTGTTTCGTTACAATATAGATAGTGTTGAAATCAAAATTGAGTTTCGGAAAGGAGTATTCACATGATTATCTATTGCGATGGTAAATTTGTTGACAGCCAGGAGGCGAAAATTTCTGTATTTGATCATGGCTTTCTTTATGGAGATGGTGTATTTGAAGGGATCCGAGCCTATAATGGCCGGGTATTCAAATTAAAGGAACATATTGACAGACTGTATGAGTCAGCCAATGCAATTCTGTTAAACGTCGAGATAAGCCGTCGGGAAATGATGGATATCGTCGTGGAAACCGTAAGAAAAAATAACCTTACAGATGCTTATATTCGTCTGATCATTTCCAGAGGGGTCGGAGATATGGGCTTAGACCCAAGGAAATGCGCTAAATCGGAGATTATCTGCATTGCAGGCAATATCTCCCTGTACCCGCCAAGCATGTATGAAAACGGGATGGAAATTATTACGGCTGCAACTCGCAGGACCAGTTCGGATGCGTTAAGCCCGAGAATCAAATCCCTGAACTATTTGAACAATATTATGGCCAAGATTGAAGCCAATAGGGCAAGTCTGATGGAAGCATTGATGTTGAATCAGGAAGGGTATGTCAGTGAAGCCACCGGTGACAACATTTTCATTATCAAAGACGGAATTATAACCACACCTCCAGTTTATGCCGGGATTTTAAAAGGCGTCACCCGTGATTCGGTCATCGATTTAGCCCGCCAGGAAGGGATCACCGTTCAAGAAGAGCTGTTTCATCTGATTGATGTCTACAGTGCCGATGAGTGCTTCCTGACCGGTACGGCGGCTGAGCTGATTCCGATTATTATGCTGGATTCCAGAAAGATCGGGGACGGCAAACCAGGACCCGTATTTAAAAAGCTGCTGGCTAAATTCCACGAATATGTCAAAACAGAGGGAGAGCCTATCTAATACTGTACATTTCAGCGCGGACAAGTTATAGCTATAACACTGACAAAGCGTTATTTTTCTTCCTTACGATAGATTAAAGACCAAACGATAGATTAAAGACCAAAGACCGAAAATTTTTCCGGAAAGGAAGCGATCCCATGAACAGTGATGCAGTAAAAGTCGGAATTGACAGGGCACCTCACCGTTCTCTATTTAAAGCTCTCGGACTTACCGACCGGGAAATCAATAAACCCTTGATCGGTATCGTCAACTCCTTTAATGAATTTGTGCCCGGGCATATGCATCTGCGTCAAATTGCCGAAGCAGTTAAAGCCGGAGTCAGAGAAAACGGCGGCACGCCGCTCGAATTTTCGACGATTGGTGTCTGTGACGGCATTGCCATGGGACACGTTGGAATGCATTTTTCCCTGGCGAGCAGGGAGTTGATTACCGACTCCATTGAGATTATGGCCAGAGCGCATGCTGTCGATGCCCTGGTTTTTATTCCGAGCTGTGACAAAATCGTCCCAGGAATGCTGATGGCTGCGATGCGGCTGAATCTGCCGTCCATCGTCGTGAGCGGCGGGCCGATGCTGCCGGGCCGTCACGAGGGGAAAAATGTTGATTTTATTACCGTCTACGAAGGCGTTGGCAAAGTCTATAGCGGCCAGGAAAGCCAGGAGTGGCTTCAGGGCCTCGAACAGAATGCGTGCCCAACCTGTGGTTCCTGTGCCGGGATGTTTACGGCAAACTCCATGAACTGCCTGACAGAGGTCATCGGCATGGCCTTGCCCGGCAATGGTACGATACCGGCCGTCTATTCCGAGAGAATACGCTTGGCCAAAGAAACCGGCTATCAGGTTATGAACCTGCTGCGGGACAATATCCGGCCGCGTGATATCGTAACGAGCACTTCAATCAGGAACGGCGTTGCCGCCGATATGGCGTTGGGGTGTTCAACCAATACCATCCTTCATCTGCCTGCGATTGCGTTTGAAGGAGAAATAGAATTTGACCTGGCCGAGATCAATGCGATCAGTGACCGGACCCCTCAGATTTGCAAACTGAGTCCGGCGGTGAACGGGCATTATCTCGTCGAAGTCAATGAAGCAGGCGGGATCAGTGCCGTTTTGAAGAGCTTGCTGGATGCCGGTTTGATTGATGGTTCCGGGATGACAGTTTCCGGCAGTACCATGGCGGAAAGACTAAGCAGCGCGGTTGTCAAAAATCCGAGTGTGATTCGGCCGCTAACTGATCCGTACTCTGCCAAAGGCGGACTCTGTGTCCTGTTTGGTAACCTGGCGCCGGAAGGAGCCGTGATCAAAGTAGGTGCGCTGGCGAACAGAGATATTGTCTTCGAGGGCGCGGCCAAGGTCTACGACGGAGAAGACCTGGCGGCGGAAGCGATCCGCAGCGGCGTGATCAAAGAAGGCGATGTCGTGATTATCCGCTATGAAGGACCGAAGGGCGGGCCTGGTATGCGAGAGATGCTCGGACCAACAGCAACCCTAGCGGGAATGGGCCTTGATTCTTCCGTGGCACTGTTGACGGACGGACGTTTTTCCGGAGGCAGCCGCGGACTTTCGATCGGGCACATTTCTCCGGAAGCAGCGCTCGGCGGGGAGATTGCGTTCGTAGAGAACGGCGATATGGTTCGGATTGATTTAGAAAAACGGACCATTGACTGGCTTCTGCCCGAATCTGAAAAAGCAGAAAGAAGAAACAGCTTTGACCCCAAAAAAGGGTTGGAGAAAGTGTATAAAGTAGCAGGCCGGACAGGATATCTGGGACGTTACGTCCAATTTGCCCAGTCGGCCAATAAAGGAGCAGCTTTCCGGACAGTCAAGGAGGAATGAATGAATGGATAAGTCCAAAGAAGACGCCTTAATAGCCAGAGACCCTGAAATTACCTGGGAAGACGAAGAAAGTCTTGCTTTGGATAATTATAATGGCGCCAAAGCGCTGCTCGATGTACTGGACCAGGAGGGGGTAGAGCTGATCTTCGGGTATCCCGGCGGATCTTTGCTAGCACTGTATGATGCGCTTCTGGACAGCTCGATCCGTCATATCCTGCCAAGACATGAGCAGAGTGCTGTTCATGCCGCCGATGCCTACGCACGGGTCAGTGGCAAGGTGGGTGTCTGTCTGGCTACCTCAGGTCCGGGAGCCGCCAATATGGTCACGGGAATTGCAAATGCGTATATGGATTCCATCCCGCTTGTGATCTTAACCGGTCAGGTATCGACCCATCTGTTGGGGACAGATTCTTTTCAGGAAGTTGACATTACGGGGATCACGATGCCGATAACGAAGCATTCCTATCTGGTTAAAGATGCTAGGGATATCCCGCGTATTGTGAAAGAAGCGTTTTATATTGCGAGTACAGGCCGCCCGGGTCCGGTCCTGATCGATCTGCCGAAGAATATTATGGCAGCAGAGGTCAATGAGCCTTATCCGTCCAAAGTGGCGCTGAAAAGCTATAAATTTTTTACCAAGGGAAATCCCGGTCAGATTTCTGAAGCAGCCAGAGCACTGGCCCAAAGCAAAAAACCGGTTGTTTATGCCGGGGGAGGCGTCATAACCTCCGGAGCCGGCAAGATTCTTCAGGAAGTACTCGAAAAAACCAATCTTCCTGTGGTCACGACCCTGATGGGCATTGGCAGTGTCCCATCCAAACATCCGAATCATTTAGGGATGGTCGGAATGCATGGGACCATTACTGCCAATCTTGCCGTAGATGCGTGTGATTTACTGATTGCGATCGGTGTCCGCTTTGACGACAGGGTCACGAGCGGGCTGAAGCACCGTTTTGCCACGAAGGCGAAAGTCATTCATATTGACATCGATCCTGCCGAGATCGGCAAAGTCATCCGGGCACATATCCCGATTGTCGGAGATGCCAGACTTGTCCTGGAAGAGTTCCTTACCAAAATCAATCCGCCGGCCATTCAGGATTGGTGGAACGAACTCAGGAGCTGGCAAAAGGAATACCCGTTAAGCTATGAGCAGGATGGCCGCCTCAATCCGCAGACGATTTTGGAAGCGATGGGGAAAATCAGCGGGGAAGAAGCGATCGTGGTAACAGATGTCGGACAGCACCAAATGTGGGCGGCTCAATTCTGTCCGATTAATCAAGAAAGACATTTTATTACCAGTGCGGGTCTGGGAACGATGGGTTTTGGTCTTCCGGCTGTGATCGGCGCCCAGTTTGCGAAACCGGACAGTCTGGTCTTTCTGGTTACCGGAGACGGTTCTTTACAAATGAGCATCCATGAGCTCGCCACTGCGGTCCAATATCACCTTCCCGTAAAAATAGTCCTGATGAATAACGGGGTTTTAGGCATGGTTAGGCAGATGCAAAAAATGCTCTTTAACGAGCGTTTCAGCCAAATCCAGCTGGATGCCAATCCCGATTTTGTAAAGCTTGCCGACGCCTACGGGATCAAAGGGCGCAGAGTCGAGCAGGCCGATCAAGTTGAAGACGCCTTGAAGGAAGCTGTTGCAACGCCCGGACCGTTTTTGCTGGATTTCACGATCTCACCGGATGAAGTTGTACTTCCTTTTGTTCCTGCCGGTCAGGGAATTACCGAGATACTGGAGGGGAAGGAATAATGCTGCATACACTCGCAGTAATGGTTGAAAATGATCCGGGGGTCCTGGCAAGGGTATCAGGCCTGTTTTCCCGGCGGGGCTACAATATCTACAGCCTGACGGTATGTCAGACTGAAAATCCGGACCTTTCCATGATGACGATCGTGGTCGAGGGTGACAGCCAGGTCATTGAACAGGTCACCAAGCAGCTGCATAAATTGGTTGTCGTCCATAAGGTGACCAATCTGAGCCAGGAGTCCGTGGTGAACAGGGAGCTGGCCCTGATCCGGGTCAAGGTTAAATCGGATACCCGGCTCGAAGTACTCCAAACGGTAGACATCTTCAGGGGCAGAGTCGTTGATATGGGCAAAAATAACCTAACGATCGAGCTTACCGGGGATGAAGATAAGATCGATGCGTTTGTCAGAACGATGCGATCTTACGGCATTCTCGAACTTGTCAGAACCGGTAAAATTGTGATTGCCCGATCTGATAATTAATACGGTAAGCGACTGATAGATGCTTTACTAATAAATTTTCACTTAAATAAATAATGAATAAGGAGAGTAAATAACATGGCTAAAATGTATTATGATCAAGATGCTGATATGGGACTGCTGAAAGGAAAAACGATTGCGGTAATGGGTTGGGGAAGCCAGGGTCATGCTCAATCCCAAAACCTTAAAGATTCCGGTTTGAACGTGATTGTGGGCTTGCGTAAAAACAGCCCGAGATGGAAAGAAGCCGAAGAAGCCGGTCTGACGGTGATGACAGTCGCTGAAGCCGCAGCCAAAGCGGACCTGATTCAAATCCTTCTGCCTGATGAGACCCAGAGCAGGATCTACCGGGAAGAAATCGAACCATCGCTCACTGCGGGCAAAGTACTCTGTTTTTCACACGGTTTTAACATTCACTTTGGTCAAATCGTGCCGCCGGCTAATGTCGATGTGATCATGATCGCTCCGAAGAGCCCGGGACATCTGGTGCGCCGGACTTACACTGAGGGCGCAGGAACTCCGGGACTGATCGCCGTCTATCAGGATGCTACCGGTAATGCGCATCAGATCGGTCTCGCTTATGCCAAAGGGATCGGCTGTACCCGCACAGGGCTGATTGAAACCACGTTTGCTGAAGAGACCGAAACCGATTTATTCGGTGAACAGGCAGTACTTTGCGGCGGTGCGTCCGAATTGGTCCGCGCCGGTTTTGATACACTTGTAGAAGCCGGTTATCAGCCGGAAATCGCTTACTTTGAGTGTCTGCATGAATTGAAATTAATTGTCGACCTGATGTATGAAGGCGGAATCAGCCGGATGCGCTACTCCGTTTCCGATACAGCCCAGTACGGGGATCTGATGGTCGGCAGACGCATCATTACGGAAGAAACCCGCAAGGAAATGAAGAAGGTCCTTTCCGAAATCCAGAATGGGGAGTTTGCCCGCAAATGGCTCTCCGAAAATCAGGTTGGCCGTCCGGTCTTCAATGCCATGACCCGCAGGGATGCCGAACATAAAATTGAAAAAGTCGGTCAGGAACTCCGTTCCATGATGCCGTGGCTGAAGAAGAAATAAAGTCTGCCGAATCCCTATTTTGACTATTTGAGTAGGTTCGCAGGTACAATAATATATTCAAGTAGGTCTGGGGGCCACAGTACCGCTTTCGGCAAATTGAGCCCTCCATGGCTCAAATAGCCGCGCTGCGCAATCCGTGCTTCGCTTGTCGCGGAACTGTGGCCCCCAGACTGATCTTAAGTATGATACAGCAGTTTTTATAAGCTAACTCTTTCCAGAATATAGAATTTAGATGTTTGGTTTTTTAAAAGAATCTGTGTTCTAGAATGTTATACTTGCATGTCGATTCCAACAATGTATTTTTCAGAATAATATAACTAAAATATATTCCAAAGATTAGTCTCCGTAATATATAGCCAGCGTAAGCGGAGCAAGGAGTGCGCAGCGCGGCTTTTTGAGCCAGGAGGGCTCAATTGCCGTAAGCGGCGATATATTACGGAGACCTACCCGGAAAAAATCTTTATGTATAAAATTGATTCGAAGCGCAGGGGGTGGATAGGGTGAGACGGATTGAATTTTTTGACACAACGCTGCGGGACGGGGAACAGTCTCCCGGCGTTGCGCTGAATATGGAGGAGAAGCTGCAGATTGCCCGTCAGCTGGAAAAATTGGGTGTGGATGTTATTGAAGCTGGTTTTCCAATCACTTCTCCGGGCGATTTTGAGGCTGTATCTTTGATCGCCGAAAAAGTCAGGAATACGACCATTGCTGCGCTTGCCAGAGCTGAATCTAAGGATATTGAAAGGGCCTGGGAGGCAATTCATATTGCGGAAAGCCCGCGAATCCATACGTTTATTGCGACATCTCCGATTCATATGCAATACAAGCTCAGAAAAACACCGGATGAGGTGTTGGAACGCGCTGTCTATGGGGTCAAACTGGCAAAATCCAAAGTTAGTGATGTCGAATTCAGTGCTGAAGATGCGTCCCGCAGCGATGTGGATTTTCTGGCCAAGGTATTCTCACTGGTCATTAAGGCCGGAGCTACTGTGATTAACATTCCGGATACCGTCGGGTATGCGATGCCCGCAGAATTTGCTCAGTTCGTCAAGGCGATCATGGACAAAACCGATGGCATTGAAAAAGTCAAAGTCAGCGTCCACTGCCATAATGATCTCGGATTGGCCGTCGCGAATTCCCTGGCTGCAGTCAAGGCAGGTATTCATCAAATTGAATGTGCGGTCAACGGCCTCGGAGAACGGGCCGGGAATGCTGCGCTGGAAGAATTGGCCATGGCGCTGCACACCCGGAAAGACCTTTATGGGGTCGAGACAGGTATCATCACCCGGGAGATTTCCCGGACCAGCAGTCTGGTCAGCAGACTGTCCGGTATGAGGGTCCAGCCGAATAAAGCGATTGTAGGTAAGAACGCTTTTGCGCACGAATCAGGCATTCATCAGGACGGGGTTCTGAAGGAACGTAGTACGTATGAAATTATGTCCCCGGATGCCATCGGACTTGACATGAATACGATTGTCCTCGGCAAACATTCCGGGAGGCATGCGGTCAAACAGTCTCTGGACGACCTGAGCATTGAAGTCAGTGAAGAACGCTTTGAGAAGCTTTTTGAAGACTTCAAAATCCTTGCTGAGAAGAAAAAGATTATCACGGAAGCTGATCTTTATGCGCTTGCTGAAACGCAGGAGGCAGAGGAAACACTGGCCTTAAATTACTGGCAGATTCTAAGCGGAAATAACCTGAAGCCTACGGCAACGATTGGCCTAGAGCTGAAAGATGGGAAAGAGCATCATAATGAGCTGGCGAAAGCGGCTTATGGTGACGGCCCTGTAGCGGCTGCCTATAAGGCAATCGACAAAATTGTCGGGATTGAAGGAAAACTGCAGAATTTCTCGTTACAGGCAATTGACGTCGGCGAGGATTCTCAGGGTGAAGTAACCGTAACGGTTTCGTTCGGTGATCACACTGTTGCCGGCCGGGGTGTCAGTCCGGATATTATCGAGGCCAGCGTCAAGGCCTATGTCCAGGCTGTCAACAGGGCGCTCGGTAAAGGTTGGATCAGCCTGAAGCAAAGATGATAACTGGAGGTAAAACAGGCCGCGATGATGCATGATTGCGGATACTTATTATCTCATCTGCGCGTACGGAATGTTTACGGAGATGAGATAATGTTAAGGAGCACATGAAAAAGGAGGTTGTTGCCCATGGGTATGACGATAAGCGAAAAAATTCTGGCAGCCCATGCCGGAGTAGATAAAGTCGTTCCCGGAGAAATCATCAATGCCAAACTGGATGTGGTCTTATCCAATGATGTTACAGCTCCGGTCGCGATCAAAGAGTTTGAAAAATTAGGAATTGAGAAGGTATTCGACAAAGAAAAAATTGCACTGGTACCTGACCATTTCACCCCGAACAAGGATATTGCCTCCGCGGAACAATGCAAAATCGTTCGCGACTTTGCCCGGAAACATGAGGTTAAACATTACTGGGATACCGGAAGAGTCGGCATCGAACATTGTCTGCTTCCGGAGCAGGGGGTGGTACTTCCCGGTGACCTGATCATTGGCGCCGATTCCCATACCTGCACGTACGGTGCACTCGGTGCGTTTGCGACCGGCGTAGGCAGTACGGATTGCGCGGCCGGGATGGCCACAGGCGAAGCCTGGTTCAGAGTTCCGGAGACCTTGAAATTTGTTTTTCACGGCACAAAGTTCCAGCCGTATGTCGGCGGCAAAGACCTGATTCTATATATCATCGGCAAAATCGGCGTTGACGGTGCCCGCTATAAAGCGATGGAATTTACGGGAAACGGCATCAAAGCACTCTCTATGGACAACAGGCTGACGATGTGCAATATGGCGATCGAGGCTGGCGGCAAGGCCGGGATCATTGAACCGGACGAGATTACGCTGGCGTACGTCAAAGCCAGGGCAAAAAGGGATTATAAAGTTTATCATAGCGACCCGGATGCCGTATACGAGAAGGTTTACGAATTTGACACGGAAGATATTCCGCTGCAGATCGCTTTCCCGCATCTTCCGGAGAACACCAAATCGGTGGAGGAAGCAAAGGGTTTGAAAATAGATCAGGTTGTGATAGGCTCGTGTACGAACGGACGTCTTGAGGATCTCGAAATCACGGCTAAGATTCTGAAAGGGAAGAAGATCCATCCGAATATCCGCTGCCTGATTTTCCCGGGCACCCAGGATATCCTGCTTGAAGCGATGAGCCGCGGCTGGATTCAGACCATGATTGAAGCCGGAGCAGCAGTCAGTACGCCGACCTGCGGGCCATGTCTGGGCGGCCATATGGGGATTCTGGCCAAAGGTGAGCGGGCGCTGTCCACCACAAACAGGAACTTTGTAGGCCGGATGGGTCATCCTGAAAGCGAAGTATACCTGTGCAATCCGGCAGTCGCTGCGGCTTCAGCCATATGCGGACAAATCGTTCATCCGAGGGAGGTCGTTGATAATGGGTAAAGCTTGGAAATTCGGCCATGATATTGACACGGATGTCATCATCCCGGCCCGCTATCTGAACCGCTTTGAACCGGAACATCTCGCCGCCCATTGTATGGAAGATGCGGATGCTTCTTTTGCGGCCAACGTGCAACCCGGAGATATGATGATCGGCGGCAAAAACTTTGGCTGCGGATCTTCCAGGGAACATGCTCCGCTGGCGATTAAAGCTGCCGGTGTCAAAGCCATCATCGCAGAATCCTATGCGCGGATATTTTACCGGAATGCGCTGAACATCGGGATGCCGATTCTGGAGTGCCCGGAAGCTGTCAGAGGCATTGAGGCCGGTGACGAAGTCGAGGTCGATCTCCAGAGCAGCACGATCCAAAACATCAGCAAAGGAACAAGTTTTCAGGCTACTCCCTTTCCGCCATTTATGCAGGAACTGATCAAAGCCGGTGGGCTGGTTCCGTACGTAAAGGAGAAAAGAAAGAATGCCTAAAATTGCCGTATTGCCCGGCGACGGGATTGGAAGAGAGATTATTCCTGAAGCGCTGAAAGTGCTTCAGGCAGCATTAGAAGACTGCCCGGTCAAGTTTGAATTCGATCGTTATTTGATCGGCGGAGCCGCAATTGATGAAGTCGGCAAAGCACTGCCCGCCGAAACACTGGATGCCTGTAAGAAGGCCGACGCGGTGCTTTTAGGTGCGATCGGCGGACCGAAATGGGATACACTGCCGGCCAAGGAAAGACCTGAGCTTGGCGCGCTACTGCCTATCCGCAAAGAACTCGGACTGTATGCCAATATCCGTCCGGTCAAGATGATTCCTTCGCTCATTTCGGCTTCCACCTTAAGGGAAGAAGTTGTCAAGAATGTGGATATGGTTGTGATCCGCGAGCTGACCGGCGGAATCTACTTTGGCGAAAAGGGAAGAAACGAAAACCCAAAGGCCGCTTATGATGTTCTGCTTTATCATGAAGACGAAATCCGCCGGATCATTGAGCTTGGCTTTGAAACTGCCAGAGGCAGACGGAAAAAGCTCTGCTCGGTCGATAAGGCCAATGTGCTCGAGTCTTCTCGTTTCTGGCGGGAGATTGCTGAAGAAGTGGCCAAGGAATATCCGGATGTCGAGCTGATGCATATGTATGTTGACAATGCTGCGATGCAGTTGGTGCGTTATCCGGAACAGTTCGACGTGATTGTCACCGAGAATATGTTCGGGGATATCCTGACCGACCTGGCTTCGATGCTCGGCGGATCGATCGGCATGCTTGCTTCAGCCAGCCTGAGCGGTAAAAAAGGACTATATGAGCCGGCTCATGGCTCCGCGCCGGACATTGCCGGCCAGAATAAGGCAAATCCGCTGGCCACGATCCTTTCGGCGGCGATGATGCTGCGCTATACGTTTGACCTGAATGAAGAAGCCGACAGAATTGAACAGGCAGTTGCTAAAGTGCTGGATCAGGGATGCCGGACGGCTGACCTGGCCAAACCCGGCGATAAAGTGCTTGGGACGAAAGAAATGGGAGACGCAGTGGTGGCCGCGCTGTAAAAATTACCACTTAAATATAAATTGGCTTTAAGTCAAATATTGGGATGGGCCCCTAGACAAAAGGAAAACTTCAAACTGATGATGCTGATAATAGTTTTTAGACTGTTATTAGCATTTTTTTTGACGACATGATGCTATCCGCTTTTCGGCTCTTGTGAGCGACAGTATGTATTACTAAAGCGAAAGAGTTATTGGGTGACCTGGATCCTGGCGCTCTTTTAAACAAAGAGAATAAGGAAGACTAAATCAAAAGACCGTAACGATGGTTGAGTCATTACGGTCTTTTGATTTGACCTCTAGTTGAGGTTGAGATGCAATAATATTATTGCAAGCGGGCTTAATTTGTTCTTTTCAATATTTAGAAGGTAAAGAGAATAAATATAAAGGAAATTGAGGGATAATGTGGAATTATCGTTAAGAAATGGGTCTGAGTTCAGTGATATATAATGTCTGTAATGGTAGTCGACTTTTGATGATTGATTACACTTAAAGTAAGTATTCCCGAACCTAGTTCGGAAACACCACCAAAAAAGAGGTATATACGAACTTAGTTCGGGAATACCGTAGTTATCGGAAAGATGAGGCAAAAGACGCCACGTCCTGTGGCGTCAGCTAGGAAAAGCTTTGTAGTTTAGGGGAATATTATAAGTGAAAATATTAGTTATTAAATTTTATAATTGTGGAGGAGTAATAATATGTTAACAAATTATTATTTGGTTACTACGAAAAACCTAGAAAGTATATTAAATACTATTTTGACCGCAAAGGCGCCAGAACGCTTTACCAACAAGTTTTTATCCGATCTAGGATTTACAAGTAGTAATGATCGACTAATTATAGGAATATTGAAGGCCGTTGGAATGCTTGATGAAAATTCTGCTCCTACACAAAGATATTTTGATTTTTTAGACCAGACACAGTCGAAGAAAGTCTTAGCTGAAGGCATTAAAGAAGCGTATGAGGATTTATTTAATCTTCGTATCGATGCCCAAAATATGACAAATGACGAAGTCAAAAATAAATTAAAGACTCTTACACAAGGTCAGAAGTCAGAAAAAGTTATCAGCATGATGGCAATGACGTTTAAAGCTTTAGGTGAATATGCAGATTGGGAAAAAGCAAAAAATATTACTCCGAAAAGTGAAAAGGAAGTAATAAATGTTAAGGGAAACTCTTCACATGAAAAGACCTCCATTGAAGATCAAAAAAGGCTGGAAGAGACTGTAAATGATCGATCGAAATCCCTTGATTTGCATTATAATATACAGATTCATTTGCCTGAGACTAGAGATATGGCTGTATATGATGCGATCTTCCAAAGCTTAAAAAAGCATTTGATTTAGGGGGATGGTATCAATGGATGACAAGATATATTCGTTTATCATGCGAGGAGAATTGACAAAAGTTGCTTTGGATCAATCTGGAACAGTAAGTAAACATCATTATTCGGAGATTATTCAAAAACAGATTTCTGATAGTTTATCTTTAGATTTGCTTGACGATGAATTTGTTGCAAAAGCTAAGCAAATGGCAACTGTTTATGCTGCAATTGCAGCGTTTGAAAATATGGTGAGAGATTTTGTAGTGAAAATATTAATTGAAAATAAGGGAGAGAACTGGTGGGAAGATGGTGTTTCTCAAGCAATTAGAAAAAAAGCTGAATCTAGAAAATTAGAAGAAGATAAAATCAAATGGCATACTCAAAGAGGAGATAGTTTAATTAATTATACTGAGTTTGGTGACTTAGCATCAATAATGCTTCAAAATATTAATTTATTTGAAGATCATGTAATATCTATTGAATGGGCAAAGCAAATATTCAATACGTTGGAAAGGTCACGTAATGTAATAATGCATAGTGGAGAATTAGGCACTCGTGATATTGAAAGAATTGGGACAAACATAAGAGATTGGATTAGTCAGGTAGGTGCATAAGACCCAGTGCTAAAGGGTGCGACGTCCTGTCGCACTCTGGCTCCGTGGGGCCTCATCCATCCGATAAACAGTGAATTCCCAAAATCTGAGAGGATATGCAATTAATAACCAGACCTCGGGAATTCACGGGACGTTCTACGAAACCACTGGGTCTTAATGGTTTTTGAGAAAGTATTTTTGATTTAAGTAACAAGGTGGTAATGAACCGTGAAGAAATTTACGATTTTCTCATTATTCTTCGTTTCATTGATTCTGTTTTTATCAGCTTGCTCGGCTTTTTCTCCATATTATAGTTCTATGACAGCGATCGAGAATGGCGATGTAGTCGAATCAGAAGGAAAAATTTACAATATCAATAAACTTGATAAGTTTATTGATAGTATTAATAGAGGAGAGAAGACAAAAGTCCAAATCGATAAATACAATACAAAGAATAATCCGGCAATGTACATAATTGAATTTGATGGAAAGCTATTAAGTTATTCATTTGCAAGACCTTCAAATGATGATTCTAAAGATATACTTGCTGAAGTTAACGCCGAGATTGTAAAGGCAAGTAGAGAAGAGAATGAAGATGGCATCAAATATTATCTTATAGACAATAGTGGTTTTAAAACATGTTTTTTTACTGCACCAAAGTGATTTTATATTGTTTGGGCAATTCTTTGCCGTGGCATCGTATAACACAGGATTTCCGCAACTTTGTATAGATGAATGTGGTTGGGAAGCTGCGTAAATCCCTAAACGTTATACGTAATAGGATGCAAAAGCCGCACATCCATGTGCGGAATGGTAGTAGAAGATTTTCGCTTGGAGGTATTAATATGATAAGGATGACTGAAAATCAAATTGAACCAGTTGCTAGGCTTCTGACAGAGTGTTTTATTGATGACCACTTAACTGTTTTACAAATAAAAGGGATAATTAATCAGGAAGAATTTCTTTTAAAGCTCTTCCAGATACAATTAGGTGTTTTTGAAAAAACAAGAGATGTTTATTCATTAGATGACACGTTTAATTCAGTAATAATAGGCTATGAAAAAAAGAAATTAAAATTGTTAAAGCAACTTATACTTAGTATACAGGCAACACAAGAATTAAGGAAACAAGTTGATAAAGAGGATTTTGAATTATATACAAATAACGTTAGAGCTCTTTCTAAAGCTATTAATTTAAACTGGCAAAAACAATTTGTTAAAAAGAACTATTATCATATTAATGTTATTGCTGTTGCCCAAGAAGAACGGGGCAAAGGCAAATTGAGGGCATTGATTACCCCAATTGTTGAGAATTACAAAGAAAAAAGTATTCCAATTATCTTAGAAACAGATAATCCCAATCATATTCCAATGTATGAACATATGGGATTTCAATTGATTAAAACTATGGAAGACAGCCATACCGGACTAAATCAATATTGTTTTATCAAATATCCAAATACTTAAGGATTTCTTGGGAGACGCCATCCATGGCGTCTTTTGAAAAGACTGTATATGAGAATTTTGTTGGTAATTCCGCACCAGGGAGGAATTTGGATGGATCAAATTCGCAACCGGTTGCGAATTTAAAAAGACTGTTGATTGACCGTTTACATTTGTTCAACCGTCAGTAGATTATGTATTTAAAGTGCATCATCAGTAAAGGAGAATGGTATTTATTATGTTACTTTTATCACCGGGATTTTGGGCAGCTATGTTGAGTATTGCAATTATTATGTGGGTAATCAAAATGCTTTGGAGAATTGATAAGAACGTAAAATCTATCGAACATAAATTAAATGAACTCACAACTAAGAAAGATGATTCCTTGTAGAGTCAATATAATATTTACTCTCATACACTACATTCTCATTTTACATGAATATAGTTGTGGGAAAGTTTAAGGGACTCCCATCCACAGGCTGTGTAAAAACGTAGAGAATAATGGATAAATATGGTATAATTAAGTAAGGAAACCGAATCATAAGGGGAATAATTATGCCATATAAAAACGGAATAAACCGCGAACAAATTACACTATT
>NZ_MCHF01000049.1:0-16672 GCF_001707455.1 Dehalobacter sp. TeCB1
GTACGCCTTTTTTCGAGAATTACTCGGAAAAGGCAGCTGAAATCGGCGGCGATAGGGCCGCTAACTTGGGATTATCCCACTTTATTATTTATTGGGATGATAAAAAACGTTATTAATCAGTGGTTCCCTAAGATACATTATGTTAGCAGTTGAAAGCAGAAATACTCAGGATGATAGGACAATTGGAGAACTATTTTACTATTACAGTGATGAAATGGAAGATCTCAAACTTTCTCAAGCATTAGTATTGTTAATCGACACTCTCAGGCGTGTTCTAAGCAATTTTCCTGTCATAAGCCAGGAATTAGCCAATATGATTATGGATACTTTTCTTAGCACTATTCCACGGTCTTTCAAAGAACGATTGTTGTTTGCAACCTGATGTGTCAGAAAAATCATGGCTTTAACCATTATTTAATGGTGGGAAAGTTGAGTTACTAATTATACATTCCATAGGCTTTTTCAGCCTCTCAAATTTGTTAGTTAAACTAGCATTATTTACGATGATTATTAGTATCTCATTTGCTGTGGTTAATCTGATAATATTAAAATTGTCAAAAGATCAAGCAGCGAAAAATGAAGCAAATATTATCCTATTAGGGTTACTAATTGGCTTCTTGCCCTTTTTTCTTTTTATTGCGCTTCCTACTCTTTGTAATTCTAAACAATGGGTTTATACGTTTATGAATTCATTTTTTCCTGAGTTATTTATTGCAGTTGTACCCTTCTCTCTCTACTATGTAGTTGTTAATAAATATCTGCCGGATTACCGCCGAATCTACGAAGGGTTCATCTCTCAAATTCTCTCGTCAGTGTGTCTTAGCTTTATCTTGTTATTAACCCTTTACTTATTAAAAATTGTGCCTTCTATTACATTTGAAGTATATATAGAATTGTTTTTCTCAATTTATATCTTGATTGCTTGTTACCATTATCTCCAAGTTATTTTAAGTAAATTGTTTAAAAAATCCGGTTTTCTTCAGGAAAAAAAGAGCTTTAAACAAAGGATTGAGGAATTAAATGAGAACCTGACCTCGCTTATTGCCAATGACCAAATACTCATAGAAATGACCCAAAATCTTGAAATCGACGGGATTTTCCTTATTACTGATAATGTCCAGTTTAATAATCTAAATAAAGCTGTTGGCCGTTTCCAAGAAAATCTTGATGAACGTAAAATATTGGAAGAATATTTTAACAACCATAACAAACTTGATATGGAGACAAAAGTACTTCCAGATGATTTTCCTGCTGAAGTTTTTGTTCCTTTTTCGTCTAATAATTCAGTATGCGGCGTTTTTTTCGGCCACCGTTTTTCAAAAATAAAATTTATACAGTCAGAATTATCTTTTCTCACGCTTCTTGCCGGTCAACTGGTTTATCAATTGCTGATATTAATTGTGATCAATGGCCTTAATAAAGAATTAATTGTGTTAAATGAACGTATAAACGATACGAAAACAATAAGCGAAACAGAAATAGAAAATACTATTCCCCCAAATTTTGTCTATTCACTTTTTGCTAATATGAATAATCAAGATCGTCTAATACCTAAATTATTAGCCGGTCCGTACCACTATGTTCTCGATCAATACAGCTGGCTGGACTACTTGCAAAGAAAGAATTTACCGGAAAGTATAAAGCAGCAAACCATGCTGAAAATTGGGGAAATCGACCAAGATATTAAGCTGGGGATTTTAGCAAAAATTGATAAGCGCAACCCTCCGCTGTTAGATAGTTCAGGGCTATTGCCAACTATTGAATTGTGGATTCAGGATTTCATGCGTGAAGAATTGGCTTTAATCATTCTCAATACTTTTGGGATAGAAAATAGCAATCGTTTTGATAAGCAAATTGAAACTGTAGCCTTTCGCTTTATCGAAAAAGGAATCGTTAACGCCCTGCGGTATTCAGAGTCCCATGTATTTAAAGTTGATATTATTCTCATAAAGAATATTTTGGAGATCATAATCAGCGATAATGGTAAAGGATTTGATGTAAATGAACTGGAAACTTGGCTTATTTCCGGTGCTCATTCGGGTTTGGCTGTCATGAAGCAACGTATTGAAAGTGTTGGCGGACAATTGAAAATTACTTCACAAATAAATAAAGGGACAACACTAAAAGCAATTTTTCAAGTATGAGGGCTGTTTATAATCAGGGCCATTCCGGTTAACGCCATCCCCTGGTATAGGCTTCGTTACAGTCGGAACAGATAATTTTTCCTCCGACAAGATGTGCTTTGACTTCTGCAAATGGCTCCCCGCATTGAGAGCATACGACTGTCTGAAAAATTCTGGCCGGTTCAATTCGGGGCATGGCTACTTCGGTAACCGTAAATAGTTCAGCTGCAGGTGCGGCCAGGAATTTTTCAATTCTTTCCTTCTGCAGGCTCCCCCAAACAATCTTTTCCTGTTCACTGGCCGTACCTGCCGATATTTTTGCCTTCAATTCCGTGTATTGTTCATCATCGGGTTTGTTGCCGCGTTTTCTTAAAATCCTAACCGCTTTACCGGATTTGCGGTTGGCCAGCGTGACCGCCTGTTTGCCGGAATCCTTATAAATCAGATTACCCTTTCCGAGCGTACAGCCGGTAAGTACCTGGATCGCATCGACACCGCAGGCATCGTTTTCGACGACCGCAAACAGTTCTTCATCAGCCGCCCTCACTACACCAAGCGCATCGAGTCCGATAAACGCCTGTCTGAAGCCAATTGCAAGCCCCATGCATTCGTGTCCATGAAATTCAGCACATTTCTCCCAAGGTGTTTTTTCTCTGCACATGATTGGTCAGTCCTTTCTTAAATAACGCGGTAAGCTCATTTTAACTTCTTATTGAGGCAGCGCAAATTGAGATAATAATCTATTTTTGGGGATAGTCTGTGGGCCACAATACTGCTTCCCGGCCATTGTGCCATCCATGGTACAAAAGGCCGCGCTGCGCACTCCATGCTCCGCTTACAGCAGAACTGTGTCCCCCAGACTGATCATAAGGTTACTTCTGTAAGTCTGCAAGTCTGCATGCCATAGTTAGCTCATTATCTATGTGGTTACTTTAAGAACTTTTTTGCTAGAATGGTCATCGTAGATCCTATCTTGTTGAAACTTTCCAGACAAATGTCCCGGCAAAGAATAGGGCAAGTACCAGAACAATGGTAGCGCCTGTTGCGGTTCCCCAAAAGTACGACAGGATGAGTCCTGCCAGACCGGAAATCAAGGCGATGATCACGGCAAGGACATGGTACTGCCTCGTATTTGCCGCGATATTCCGGGAAGCAGCAGCTGGCAGTACAAGCAGGGAACTGATAATCAGAATGCCTACCCAACGAATCGCGAACGTTACCACAACGGCGACCACGATGGCAAATACAAATTCATAAAAGCGGACATGAATTCCCCGGCTTTTGGCCAGGGATTGATTGACACTTACCAACAGCAGCTTGTTGAACCAGCCTGCCCAAAACACCAGCACCAGCACAAAAATCAGGGCTAAAATTCCCAGCTCTGAAGGGGTTATGCTTAACAGATCCCCGATCAAATACCCGGAGTACTTGCTAAAGCCGCCGTTGCGTGACAGGAGCACGATACCCAATGCAACTGCCGTTGAGGAAAATACGCCGATGATCGTATCCGTCGATGCCGTATTGGCATTTTTAACACTAATTACCGCAACCGCAAACAACACCGAAAAAACCAGCAGAGCCCAAAAAGGGCTTTGGATCCCGAGTACAACTCCCGCCGCAACGCCTGTCAATGCCGAATGCCCCAACGCATCTGAGAAAAAGGCCATCCGGTTATTCACGATCATTGTGCCGAGGATACCTAGAATGGGCGTCACCAAAAGAACAGCCAGCAGGGCGTTCTTCATGAAATCATATTCCAGCCAGGCCAGAGGAAGCAAGGCATCCAGCAGTCTATACCATTGTTCGATCATTGGTTTGTTCTTCCTCTTTTCTTTTGGATTCAGCGTTTCCTTTGGTCCACCCCATACCAAATGTTTTAATCACTTTCTCGTTGGCGAAGATTTCCGCAGCGGTTCCACAGCATTCGATGGTCGCATGGTTCAGCAGTATCACGCGGTCTGCATATTTGGCCACGAGATTCAGATCATGCGAAACAAGAATAATCGACAAGTCATAGTCCTGACGCAGCCTGGAGACAATATCATAGAACAGTTCCAACCCTTTCTGGTCGATACCCGACACCGGTTCATCAAGAAACAAGAGATTTGGGACGGGGTCAAGCGCCAGCGCAAGCAATACTCTTTGCAACTCCCCTCCGGATAGCGCACCCAGTCTTCTGTTAAGCAGATGTTCAGCCTGCACAAGCGTTAAATTCTTTTGAACGCGTTTTTTTGTTTTTTGAGAAGAACCGAGCCAGACGGGAAAACGGTTGTAAGTCGCTGTAAACAAGTCCAGCACAGTGACCGGCGAACTGTTGTCAAAATCAAGTTTCTGCGGGACATAGCCGATGAGCGGACGGCCCTTTTGGTTATCTTTAGGATCAAGAAATTCAATCGTTCCCGTGTGTGGAATTTCACCGAGGATAGCTTTAAACAAGGTTGTCTTACCAGCTCCGTTCGGTCCGATCACCGCAGTCAAATCGCCGCAGTATATTTCCAGATTGATATCCCGCAGTATTTCTTTGTTATTCAGCGTTACCCCGAGGTGGTTGATCCTCGTACGGCATAAGCCGCATCCGCATTCTTCATATAATTCATGATTGCAGCATTTGTTTTTCATCGGAGAGCCTCCTGCAGCGTCTGCAGATTTTTATCCATCAGATCAATGTAAGCATCCATTTCCAAAGGGCCTGTGACGATTGGGTCAAGGTAATAGACCCGGGCACCTGTTTCATTCGCAATTGTCTCTGCTGTATCCGCAGAATACTGAGGCTCGGCGAACAAAGCCTTAACTTTTAATACTTTGATTCTCTCGATCGTTTCAGCCAGTTCTATTGGGCTGGGTTCTGATCCGGGCTCCCGCTCAATCACAGCTGCCACATTCAAATGGAATTCTTCGGCAAAGTACGGGAATGCCTCATGAAAAGTCACGATATCCCGGTTCTTTACCCCATCCAGGGCCTGGTGCATTTTATTTTTTTCCTGTTCGAGCTTTGCAATATATTCTGCAGTATTTTCCTGATATTTTTCAGCATTTTCGGGATCAAGGACCGCCAGCTGATCGCCGATGTTCTGAACCTGTCTGATCGCTTTAGATATACTCAGCCACACATGCGGATTTCTCCCTGTTTCATCCTGAATCAGGGTAATCCCTTCACTGGCGTCGATGATCTTCAAATCCGGTATCTGCCCTGTAACCTTAGCGAGGAATGATTCCATTCCCGCGCCGTTGATCACCAGAACCTTGGCATCTTCCAGGCTTTTCAGATCTTCGGTCGTCAGTGCATAATCGTGGAGACAGCCGGTTGTCGGTTTGGTCATATTGACGACGGTCACATTCGAGATACCCTTTGTGATGTTTAAAGTGAATAGATAGATCGGATAAAACGAAGTCGCAATTTTCAGCGATCCTCGACTGTCATCCGTATTCACCGCGGCGCTCTCCTTCGCACCGCACCCGCTTAAGGTTACCATGATTGCCAGCAAAACCGCGCAAAAAGGTTTCGCCCACTTAAAAAACATTTTTGTCCTATTGGTCCTATTTTTCCTATTCATTGCCGTTTTATCAATCACAGCCGTCTTTGCGGTCTTAGCAGTCATCAGCTAATTTCCCCTATTTTTTTGCAAATGGTTCGCATTTGCATTAATATATAAATCGATTATACTACAAAAGTATGCATTTTATTCCTCTTGATTAGAAATTATTTCAAATATTTTTTGGCAAAGTCATTAATGCTTTGTGAAGCTGTGTAAAAGTATTACAATAGAGTCAGATATATAAGGCTAAAATCATAAAAAATCTTCTGGGAGCGACTGACAAAAACAACCTCATGATCAATTTGGGGGGCACTGTTCCGTTGTACGTAAAAATTTGACTAAAAGGACTGAATTCTTTGCCTGAAAACCAGCAAGACCCATTAAAAGAAATCATGAAAAAAGCAGGGATCAAGAATACCAAGCATAGGAACTTGATATTTGACCTGCTTCAGAATGCAGAAGAACCTCTGACGGCTGAAGAGATTTTTATTTCTCTAAAAGATAAAAGTTCGTCCATTTGCCTTTCTACCGTCTATCGTACGCTGGAAAAGCTGATGTCGGGCAATCTCCTTCTCAAAACGAATATCTCTGATGATGGCAAAGCCAGATATGAACTGAATCACGACAAGCACAAACACTATCTGATTTGTATGAAGTGCAATAAACGGATCTCGATTATGGACTGTCCAATGAAAGAATTTGAAAAGGCCCTGAAAGATCAAGCCAATTTCGATGTGATCCAGCACAAACTGGAAATCTACGGTTACTGTCAAGACTGCAAGATCTCGCCGCAGCCAAAAAGATAAAAATACTTTTTTTTGACTTTTTTCCCTGTCAGCATTTCCAGCGCCCTGGCGTAATAGAGAATCTGCTGGCGGTACCTTTCCAGAATAATGCTGGATCCGCCTTCCGGAATCCGGTCCGTCTTATAGTCAACCAGAACAATCCCGTCTTCTTCCTCAAAATAACAGTCAATAATGCCCTGCAGCAAGACCACTTCCTGCCCGCAGGCACCTGCCGCCATGTCAGAGAATACTTCCCGGCAGGGTATTTCTATATTAAAGCGAACTTCACGGTTTACACTGCCTGAAGCCTTCATTCTGCGTCCGAGCGGGGACTCGAGGAAAAACATTATCTTTTCCGGATCAACGCTTTCAGCCTGCTGCTCTGTGAGCAGTTCTTTTTTGACCATTTCCTGAATCTGATTCGGAATGTCATTGCGCTGAACATCCAGGTGCTGCATGACAAAATGCAGGATCGTTCCGGCTTCTGCCGCACCCAACCCTTTCTTTTCTTCGAGAAACAACGGCTTTTTGATCAGCTGTGGCAGGAGAGCTGATCCGGTTGCAAGCCCCAGCTCCGGCTCTTCCATAAGCTCTACTTCCAGCCGTCTTTTCAGTTCGGTGACAGAGACTTTGGGCGGTATCCGGGTACTGGCAGTGAAGGGATACTCCCAACCAAGCCTTCGCGCAATCTCTTTCTTTACATTTCTGCCGTGAAGCCCATCACTGTCGTTATTATCGATATAATTGATATAATCGTTATTAGCACGATTATCGCTGCTACCGTTATTATCATTATTCACTTCAGTATCGCTGTAATCCTCGGTATTGCCGTGATCTTCGGTCTCCTGACGTAAACCGGTCAGCCATTGGATGAATGTTTCTTCTTCCTGTCCCCAAACAGCCGGTCTGCCAAGAAGCTCATTTTTTGTCCATACGCGGATCTGCCATTCCGACGGGTCGTCAAGCTGACCGTTTCCCAATGCTCCCTCCGTCGCATAGGTATGATGCCCAAGCCAGCCGGTCAGACTGGCAGTGCAGCAACCCCGGTGCTTCATGAGTGCCGGTACAATCCAGTCCAAATATTTTTCTCCTTTATATACTTCATGTGCAGGCAGCTTTTCCGGATCACCTGCAGCAGCTTTGCACCATTTGTTCAACGCCTTCCGGGCATTGGAAACCGCTCCGGAGATAATCAGCTTTTCCCTGGCTCTGGTCAAGGCCACATAGAGAATCCGCATTTCTTCCGACAGGGTCTCCATCCTGATTTGTTCCCGAATTGCATATTTAGGAACAGACGGATACGCTATCCTGAGCCTCGGATCCGCAACGTCAGGACCGAGTCCAAGCTCCTGGTGAAATAAAATGCTCCTGTTCAAATCCTGAAAGTTAAATTTCTTACCGCATCCGGCCAGAATGACGACCGGGAATTCCAGCCCTTTGCTTTTATGAATACTCATGATCCGAACGACATTATCATTTTCACCAAGGATTTTGGCACTGCCAAAATCACCCTGGTTGCTTTTTAGCTTGTCGATGAAATTAATAAAATTGAACAGCCCTTTAAAGCTTGTTCCCTCATATTGTCTGGCCCGTTCAAATAGAATCCGGAGATTGGCCTGACGCTGCACGCCCCCAGGCATCGCTCCGACAATCCCATAATAGCCGGTTTCGGTATAAAGCTGCCAGAGCAGCTTGTCGGCAGACAGATATTGAGCGGTGTCCCGCCATCTGTGAAGGTTGTTCAGGAACATTGCTGCTTTCTTTTTCAGCGCTTCTTTTTCAGATGTTTTGTTCTTCATTTTTTCTGTCTCAGATTTTCCATCCGCGGATTGATCCTGATCTTCCACCAACTGTTTGAGCGCCTCATAGATCGGCACATGCCGTCTGGTAAGCCGCAGCCCGGCGAGCTCATCGGATGAGAAAGCAGCCAGCGGCGATCTCAGAACGGCCAATAACGGAATATCCTGCAACGGATTATCAATGATCTGGAGCAGTGACAGGATCACCTGTACCTCGGAAGACTTGAAGAATCCTGTGCCGGTATCAGCAAAGGCAGGGATGCCGGCCGCCGTCAGTTCCTCTGTGAATACCTCGGACCAATTCCGGGTGGTCCGGAGAAGAATGACAATGTCGCTGCAGCGCAACTCCCGGTACACTTTACGTTCCTTATCATAGACGGCCGTCCTCCTGCCCTTTTCATCCGGATGAAACAGTTCCTGTATCCTTCTGACCGTAAAGCGGGCTTCACACTGGATCGCATCCAGCATACCGGGGTCAATCTGTTCCGTTTCATCAGAGAGGCCATTTGAGGCGTCCGTAAACTCCGTCAATTCCTGTTCTTCCTGACCTGAACTGTCAGAAAACCTGTTTTCCTGATCCAGCCGTTCCGGATCACCTGTTTGAATAAGATGAAATTCTACCGCCCCGCCGACAGCCAAATGTTCCTGGTCATTTTCAGCAAAGACAGCTCCTGGATTCAAAGCCTCGTTGTCATTGTAGTCCAGTTCCCCGACCTGCACCGACATGATCTGTCTGAAAATGTAGTTAACAGCATCAACCACTTCCCGGCGGCTGCGGAAATTCTTATACAGGCAAATTTTCCGATGGCTGGCGCCTTGTTCCGGAGAGTAACTGTGATACTTTTCCAGAAACAGTTCCGGTTTAGCCTGTCTGAATCTATAAATACTCTGTTTGACATCTCCGACCATAAAGACATTCGGCCTGGCTGATCCTGTGCGGGAAATCATCTGAAGCAGAATTTCCTGGACCAGATTGCTGTCCTGGTACTCATCGACCAGAATTTCCGCGAAGCGTTCCTGATAGCGTTTGGCTGCTTCAGATGGTACATACGCTCCCGTTTCATCCTGTACAGTCAAAATTTCGAGGCAAAAATGTTCCAGATCGTTAAAATCAACCAGAGACTTGCCATTCTTTTTCAGCGCATATCTGCGTTCAAATTCAACAACCAGTCTACCCAGACACTGCATCAGCGGCTGAAGGGTCTGCAAATCGGTTCTGATTTCTTTCGAATTCGCTGCCAGCGACCTTTCTTTCAATTTGCCGATTTTCTTTTTGACCTGATCCCGGATTTCTTTGACCTGCTCCTGAACAGCTTTATCCGCATCTTTGCCGGCTGCCGGCAGTCTTTGAAACAGGTAGTTCCGGACTGTTTGGGCAAGGTCATCCCACCTGGCATTACGCTCTTCCAGACAAAGCTCCCGGATATGCTGCAAAAAGCAGTATTCTTCCTCGAAGACAGGACGGTATTTATCCAGTCCTGTACCAGGCTGCAGAAGGGCAACCGCGGCCTGCATATTCTGTATCAGTCCCTCAATTTCGAGCCCAATACTTTTAAGCAGGACTTTTCCCCAGCAGGTCTGACTGAAATCCGTCCCTTCGAACATGCCGAAACGTCCGATCATCTCCGCAAGCCATTTTTCCGGCCAGGGACTGCTTTGTATAAACGTATGCAGATTCAGCACCATGTCCTGCAAGGCCTGATCGTCCCTGTTGCCGCCATAACACTCTAATAGTTCAAGAAAATCCTGATTCTCGGCATTCTCTTCATACATTTCATCAAACAGGTCATTGAGCACTTCCATTTTCATCAGCATCGTTTCCGTCTCATCGGCAATCCGGAAAGACGGATCAATATTAATGGCCTGGAAGTTACTGCGGATGACCTCAAGACAAAATGAGTGAATGGTTGTAATACTGGCTTTGCTTAACAGCGTCAGCTGTTTTTGCATATTGGAAGACCCCGGGTTGCTTTCCAGTACGGCAGCGAGCGCTTCGGCAATCCTTTCCCTCATCTCTGCCGCAGCTGCATTGGTAAACGTCACCACAAGCAACCGGTCAATGTCCACAGGATCATGGCTGTCTGTAATTTTTTGAATGATACGCTCCACAAGCACGGCCGTCTTGCCGGCCCCGGCAGCCGCTGCGACCAGCAGGTTGCAGTCCTTGGCCGTAATTGCTTCCCTTTGTTCATTCGTCCATTTCGTCAGATCAGTCATGATTTTGTTCCGCCTTCATGATATCGTTCCAGATTTCCTCATCCCCGCGGTCAGCCAGCAACCGGAAGCTATTTTCCTTTCTGGCCGGATCAAATTGGCAGACTGCTGCATAGCGGCAGTAGGTGCACGAGGTTGTCCGCTTTTTCTTGTACGGCGTGATCGAAACGCTGCCACTCATCATTTCCTCACATAAGTCTTTCAGAAGGTTCCGAACATATTTTCTGAGGATTTCAAATTGCTCCAGGGTAGCTGCCGATGATTTGCCCAGAAGGTCCCCCTTATTGATCCTGGCCGGAATGATCAGCGAAGTGCCGTCGATGGTCCGGTCCATTTCCTTGATCAATTTGACATCCGCGAGCAACAAGCCCTTCATTTTCAGTTGTTTCATAATGTCCAGCTCGATCTCTTCCTCCGTGAGCCTGCCGTCAGCTCTGACGATAGGATCGTCGATCCGGAAATACAGGATCCCTCCCGGCAGGACTGGTTTTTCCGTCTCCAGCCCGCTGTTCTGCCAGAGGGCATCGAGATACGTGAACAACTGGATCTGCAGTCCATAATAAACGTCGGCCAGTTTGAAATCCTTGCTCCCGGATTTATAATCCACGATTCTGAGGTAGGTCCCTTCTTCAGCCTCCAGCGCATCAACCCTGTCAATCCTTCCGCTTAAAGATACCTTCCGGCCTGAATCAAGTTCAATCACAATTGGCGGGAACTTTTCCCGCTCGCCAAATCCAAGCTCATAACCCAACGGCTCAAAGCCACTGCGCTTGAGGTGCTCCGCAATCATCCAGACCGCACGCGTGATGACCCTTTTCAGTCTCAAGGCAAGTGAAGTATACCGTTGGGAGGCCGTGAGGCCGGACCCTTGCATTTTTCGAAGCATTTCATCCACAATCTCCGAGACTTTCTCCCGGCACCACGGTCTTTCCATCTCTCGCCAAGAGATTTGCTGCTGTGCCGCCTCCAGCGAAAATCTTTCGAGAACGGCATGCATAAACGTCCCGACATCCGGCGGACTGAACTGATAAATCTTTCTCTCTTTGGCTTCAAGTCCATATTGAAGATAAAATGCGAACTGACAGGACGCATATTTCTCGAGCCTCGATGCACTGGCATGAGCCGATGCGCCATACAGCGCCGTTATTTTTTCAGAACTGACCGGCTCAGCAATATTTCTGGCTGAAAATGCTGTCTGAAGTGCCTCACAGCGCGGTTTCCATTCTTCCAGCCCATTGTACCAGCGATAGACATCCTGCCACCAGCCGTTGATTTCCAGCCCTTCTGCCTTGCAGCGGAAAGCTGCAACCATTTGTTTAAAAGAAGGGGATTTCCCTGTCAGCTGTTCCAATTCAGCACTTTCTAGCCAGGTATTTTCTGTACCGTCATTCACCACTTCTGTATTCTTCGTCTCTGCATTCTCCGTCCCTATATTCTCCGTCTCAGCATTTTCTTTACCAGCAGCAAACCCGGATAGCATTGGAATCAGCGTGCTGTTTTCCGTAATTTTCGGAAACAGCTTCCTTAACCTGTAGATCACCATCGAAGGCCGTAAGCTTCGGCCCTCCTGGTCGGCGATCGGCCAGCTCAGGCGAAGATAAGCAGATGCGGTCGTTAAAGACCGGTAAATCAGATACTGGGCCTGAAAGGCCTGCGTGCGGGTATCATTAGCCAGTTCGATCCCCACCGTATTCAGCGCGGCACGGTCCGCATCGGCCAAGATACCTTCCGTCTGAGCACTGGAAGGGAACACCCCGTCATTGACCCCTAAAATGAAAAGTGCTTTGATCTCATGGCTTCGAAACCTCTCGATGCTGCCGATCAGAACTTGATCCAGCGAAGCCGGTATCAGCCCGATCTGATATTCGGCAAAGCCGATTTTCAGGGTGTCGGTAAAGCTTTCCAAACTCAAAGGCTCCTCGCCCATGGTCTCCACGGTCTGATCCAGGATGTTCATCAGGATATTCCAGACCTGGTCGTATTCATTGGCCAGATTCAGCATACCCTGCCGCCTGAATTCTTCCATGATCCTTTCCAACCTGGCCGGGACGCCTATCCCGCCAAGAAAATCATACAGGGCCTCGCAGATTTCCGAAGCCTTTTTTCTGTTTTTGGTTTTGGCGCGAAATTGAAGAAGCGGGGCTGCAATTTCACGTCTGGTCTGATTGATCTCCTTCAGCTCTGTTTCGGCCTTCTCCACATCTTGGGGCCGCTGATTCTCTTCCGGCAGCAAACCCGGATGCATCGACCAGTCTTCATTTTTCGTCCAGCGGTTGCCGCGGATCCCACAGGCCAGCACATAATTTTCGATGCGGTCGATACGCTCCCTGTCCAGACCGGTTAAACCGGTTTTTAGATAAGCGAATACCGCTTCGTAAGACCAGTTGTCGCTAAAAATATCGAGCATCGCCAGCATCATCCTAACCAGCGGCTGATCCGTGATCTCGGTCTTTCTGTCCAAAAAATACGGGATCTCATATTCAGCAAAAACAGTCTCCAGAAAACTCCGGTAACCGTCCAGATTTCCGGTGACTACGGCAATATCTCTGTATCTGAGCCCGCGATCCCGGCAAAGCCTGACAATGTCTGCCGCTGCAGCTTCAATCTCCGCATAGATATTCACCGAAGCATGCAGGAAGATATCCCTGGTTGCTTCGGGATATACCTGGTATGGATAGGCATCATAATATCGTTCGAGGTGGGACAACTCTGCGCTGCAGCGGAACCTGGGCAACGGAAATCCCGCTGCCTGAACCGGCGGTTCAATCTCCAAACCCGCCTCCTGGCAGATTTTCTTGAACTTGCGGTACACCCCCTTGACCTCAGAGAACACATCGGTTTCCAACAGACCTTCTTCAGCCAGGGAATCCGTACACAGGCAGATATTTACCCTGCTCACCTTAAGCAGCAGCCTGGTGATGACTTTGTATTCCTGCGGTGTAAATCCGGCAAAACCATCAATCCAGATTTCCGCGCCGTCAAAAATGGTGGTGGATTCCAGCTTGGCTGCCGTCAGGGTAAGATCATCGTCACTGTCCCTGTATCTTTGCCGGATCAGTTCCTCGAACCCAGAATAGACGGCATTCAGTTCAGTCAGTTTATCCTTGAGCGGTTGGTCCACCATAACGGCAATGGCGTTCTGCAGATCTTCCGGCGTAACATTATACCGTTTCAGCTCCGTGATTAGCCCTGAAAGCGAACTGATAAACCCTTTGCGCTCGGCTGATCTCGTATAGACCTTCAGTTCTTCTTTGATCTGCATGAGGACACGGTAGATCAACATGCTCTTGCCTGCTGGGTGGATATGCGGGTACGTGATTCCACCCGCCTCGTTAAATACCCTGAATGCCAGGCGGCGGAAACTTAATACTTCCGTCTTTAGAATCCCTCCGGTCTTCAGCACGTTAATCAGGTCTCTCTCCGCCTGCAGCGTATACTGTTCCGGCACAAGCAGCACCAAAGGATGATCCGCTCCGTTTTTGACGTGTTCCTTTATTTCATTCAGGCAATAGGTGGACTTGCCGCTGCCGGACCGTCCGTAAATAAACCTAAGACTCATCCTGTTCTCCGTTCCTCTGAGAATTATCCAACTAAAACAGTGTATTTATTATTCAAACGTACGGTCTTTGGTTTCTTCAATCAGCCTAATAAAGGCCGTCCTGAACCATTCATTGTTTTCTTTGGTTCTTTTCTTAACATTGGTGGTTCTTCCTCCCCCACGCCGTACCTTTTGTCCGACGTGACGTTCAAAAAGGAGCCGTTCAATATTGCTGTCCGTATAAACAAGTCCATTTTGATTGATTGCCCTGGCGCCTTTCCCCAGAACAAGCGCCGCCAGTCCATGATCCTGCGTGACAACAATATCTTCCCTGTCCAACCGCTTCATCAGCGCGAAATCTACACTGTCCCGATCCTGGTCCACGGTGATCACCATACTGTAGTCGTCCTTCAGTTCATGGGAAGTATCGACGATCATGATGACCGGAAGTTCAAATTGTTTCGCGCAGCTCACAATGAGCTCCTTCACCGGACAGGCATCCGCGTCAACCAATATTTTCATATCCTTGCAGGGCCTCCTTGATCTCGGCTAAAAATAGATCCCCGTATTTCTGCAGTTTTCTTTCGCCAACGCCATTTACCCGGATCAGCGCATTCCTGTCCTGCGGACAGCTTTGAGCCATTTCCCTGAGCGTGCTGTCCGGAAAAATCATGTACGGAGGCAATCCCTCCTGCTGGGCAATCTGTCTGCGCAAAGCCCGCAGTCTTTCAAATATTTGTTCAGCGGCGGTGAGCGATACTTCTTCCCGCTGCACCTGAATCTGAAACACTTTTTCCTGGCCCTTAAGCACAGCCGCCGCTTTGGGAGCAAGCTTCAGAACCGGATATTGACCGCCTGCCACCACAAGATAGCCTTCGGCTGCCAGGAAACTGATCCTGTCCTTAATCTCCTGCAGCGGTGTGTCCTTCATGATCCCATGGGTAGATAACCTGTCCAACCCAAACTGAAGGACCTTTTTATTCTGGGAGCCTTTAAGTACTTCAGCAACCAATGCTGAACCAAAGCGTTCCTTCATCCGGTAAACACAGGAAAGGATTTTTTGGGCGTCCAGGGTTACATCGACTTTTTTCCTGTCGTCGTCGCAGTTGCTGCAGTGCCGGCATTTATCCGGACTTTCTGTTTCTCCAAAATACTCCAGAATGGTCTGTCTTAAACATCTCGATGTATGACAGTAATCGACCATGGCCTGCAGTTTTTTATATTCATTGGCCACACGCTGTTCCTGGAATATGGTTTCTTCAATCATCATTTTTTGAATCTGCACATCCTGGGGGCTAAAAAGCAGAAAACATTCTGCCGGCTCTCCGTCACGGCCCGCCCTTCCAGCTTCCTGATAATAGGCTTCAATGTTCTTGGGCATGTTGTAATGAATCACAAACCGGACATTGGATTTATCGATTCCCATACCGAAAGCGTTTGTCGCCACCATCACAGCAATCTCGTCATAGATAAACTTTTCCTGATTGCGCTTTCGTTCCTGATCGGGCAAACCGGCATGGTAACAACCGACTGAGAATCCCTGTCCTTTCAGTAATTTATAGAGTTTATCGACATCTTTACGCGTTGCGGCATAGATAATTCCCGAATCATTACGGTTATTTTTCAGATGGTCCTGGATAAAAACCTTTTTGTTTTCACCACGCAGGACGGAAAACTTTAGGTTCGGCCTGTCAAATCCCATGACAAAGCAATTCGGTTCCTTGAGACCCAGCAAGCGGATGATATCCTGTCTGACTTCCTCGGTGGCCGTAGCTGTGAAAGCTCCGACCAACGGCCTTGCGGGCAGGGATTGCAGAAACTTGCTGATCCGCAAATAGCTCGGACGAAAGTCGTGGCCCCACTGAGAAACGCAATGCGCTTCATCCACAGCGACAAAATGGATTGGCAACCCCTTCAGACTGGCAAGAAACTCCTCGGATTCCAGGCGCTCCGGCGCCAGATAGACCAGCTTATACTCGCCCCGCTGCATCCGGTCAATGCGCGACCAGGTTTCTTTCAGAGAAATAGAACTATTGATCAATGTCGCCTGAATACCCGTTTGACCGAGACTGTCTACCTGATCTTTCATAAGGGAGATTAAGGGGGAAATGACCAGCGTCACCCCTTCCAATAAAACCGCCGGAATTTGGTACGCAATCGACTTACCTGCCCCCGTAGGCATAATGGCTAACGTATCCTGCCTTTGAAGCAGGCTCTCTATCACTTGCTCCTGCCCTCCTCTGAATTCCCGGTAACCGTAATATTTGAGCAGGGCTTCTTTGGCTTTGGCAATCATATCCAATCAATCTCCCATCCGCCGGGATTATAGAAAAATAACCATAGAGCAGAATCTATGGCCGATTTTATGTATTAAAGTTCGCCGAAAAAAAGTCATTTCCTTTATTAATCTCAGGATTTTTGTTACAATTCTTCATATCGTTGATATCGTTGCAGCAATTATTTTCAGGAGGTGTTTCTGTGAACAAGAAACTGTAGTTCACATGGTTAGGAAACATTGCCAAAAAAATACATTTTAAATTGACATTAAATTAACTCAACTTTCCCACCCTGTCGGGTAGGTTGAAACCTTGAAAGTCTTTGAAAGTATGGTTAAATACAACAAGGAAACCACCAAATCTGGTATAATGAGAATAACCACAAACCCAATAATACCAGT
>NZ_MCHF01000050.1:0-16293 GCF_001707455.1 Dehalobacter sp. TeCB1
TGGTATTATTGGGTTTGTGGTTATTCTCATTATACCAGATTTGGTGGTTTCCTTGTTGTATTTAACCATACTTTCAAAGACTTTCAAGGTTTCAACCTACCCGACAGGGTGGGAAAGTTGAGTTATTAACTTAATGGAGGAAACCAACATGATTTTAACAACGACACCGTCCGTAGAAGGACGCAGGATCACCGAATATTACGGGGTGATTACCGGAGAAGCCATTATGGGAGCCAATATTGTCCGCGATATTTTTGCGAGTATCACCGATGTGATCGGCGGTCGTTCCGGCACCTATGAAGAGAAACTGCAGGAAGCCCGCAATATCGCCTTGCGAGAAATGGAAGACCGGGCGTTCCAGATGGGAGCTAATGCCGTAGTCGGCATCGACCTGGATTAAGAGCCAACGGCAGCATGCTGATGGTCAGCACTTCCGGAACCGCCGTAAGAGTAGAGTAGTTCCCGGAATTCCAAAGATGCCCGCGGGTTTTGAACCGGCGGGTATTTTTCTGCAAGTTTATATAAGATTGAAGAGGAACGATCGCTAAAAAAGAGAAATATAAAAAATAATGGTTACTCTGTATCGCTTCAAGATTACTGTGATGATTTTCTTATAATTTTGGAACATAATAAAGATATCGATATATATCATAAATGTGACAGGTAAAAATAGGGGCAATGATAGGTGAGCTCTATGGATAATAAGAAAACGAAATGCCTAATCATTCATGGGTTTGGTGGCGGGGTACACGAAGTGAAGCCTTTGGCCGAATATTTGACTGCTCTTGGTTATGATGTTGTTTGTCCTATATTAAAAGGCCATTCAACAACCAGACATGAAATGAAAAAATCAACTTACATGGACTGGATAGATTCTGCTGAACGTGAACTTTTAAGATTGAAAGAAATTGGGGAAGAAATTCTGCTGATAGGGTTCTCCATGGGAGGGCTGATTGCATTTAATCTTGCTTGTAAACATGATATTAAGGGTATTGTGACAATCAATACCCCCATCTTTTATTGGAATATATACCAAGTGTTTCGTAATATTGCGGATGATATGAAGAACAAGAAGCCTAACCATATCAAGAGATATTTACAAGCAAAAAAGATCTCACCGTTTTTGTCTATGATCCAATTTTTGTTATTACTACACCAAACAAAGCCAAAATTAAAGGAAATAAATTGTCCAATCCTAATTATTCAGGCTGAAGATGATGATACTGTAAGAAGAAAGAGTGTGGATTATATCAATAAACATGTGTCGTCGGACAAGAAAAAGATTAGGTATTTCCCAAAAGGCGGTCATTTGATCCTTCTAAGTCCGACGGCTGAACAGGTGATGCTATGTATTGAAGATTTTTTGCAAATGTGATTGCAAAATGTTCCTATGATGTGCTTTTCTTATAACCTTTAAATAAATAATAGCGAAACAGTAGTCCTAGCGTAATCCCAAACACAATTGAACCGATCATTTCTGAATAATAATCATTGATCGGTCTAGGCGGAATAAAGTTACGCCCTTCAATAAGCCACATGAAAATGACTTCTAATGTTAACCAGTTTAATAAACTAATGCCAATACTTTTGACTATAAAATAGTCATGATTTAAGAATTTAAGTGCGTAGTAAAAAACAAGAGATAATACACAACCTAATATGATGGAATATATCGCTCCCAGGATAGCATTAGGCCTGTCCAATGTTATCATAAAGCTAGTAAGCTGATATACACTATACTTGGCAAACCCAAAAGTCATGAGGATTCTTGTCACGATTTCATAGGGAATCGTGGATAAAGCTCCCATAAACATAGCTAAAGTTGGTTTATCGTATTTCATCTTTCGTACTACCTCTTTATAAATGTTTGAGATTAGTATTCCCAATATATACATTTTTACAAGTATTTTTTTGCAATTCCTATGATGAGTTTTAGGAGGCCCATGCCCACCGCAGTCGGGGCAGGGCTTTTATTTTTTGAACTGTATGGGATAAAATGTAAAATTCGACAAAACATTCTATTATTCGCTGAAGGAATCTGGCGCTATTTGAAGAATTCTCCTTATAATTGATCAAGCTGAGGGAAATGTACCAGAAATGAATGAGAACTTTGACTAAAGACTACTTTCAGTAAGACAAACGGTAAATTTTTTTATTATGAAAGGGGTTTTTTAAGATGAACTATGAAGGTATTGCTAATTTGGTTCATGAATGTGTCAAAAATCCCAAGAATTTAATGACCAAGGATGACAAGTATGGTAAAAATGCTGTAAAAACCAGTGAGCTCTCTGTCATACAAAATGTTTTTTCCCGATGCGAAGTATCCGGGGGTACTGTGGCAATTGAAGTTGGTATCCTTGAGACGTGGTAATAAGCCATGATCCTTCAGCCCGATCAAGTTATTGATGCCGAAATTGTAAGAATCTTAAGGTCATCCGGACTGTGTTTGGAAATGGGCCGAATAATCCAAGCTTCGCTAAATGCCGACAGCCCAACGGGTGAGTTGTTTAGGTGGGCTCATTTGACCAGTATGTGCTGTGAGTGTATAGGCGGGGATACGGAGACTGCGCTGCCAGGGGCCATAAGTATGGAGTTATTTGCCCTGGCAGCGGATATTTTTGATGATATACAGGACAAGGATCATGATGATTTGCCCTGGCGTCAGATCCCTGAGGCCAATGCCATTAACTTGGCCAATTGTCTTTTAATGCTGAGTTTTGAGGCTATAGCCGCAATACCGGATGATAGGATTTACAGGGAAGTCTGCACAGCGCTGCAGCGTATGGGAACCACGGCCAGTAACGGGCAGTTCCTGGAGTTTCTCTATACTGACAGCCAGCGGGTATCGCTGGAACAATACTTTGATATGGTAAGGCAAAAGTCCGGCAGTATAACTGCTTGTGCTTGTAAAATTGGGGCCATCCTTGGAAATGCCACGGAAACGCTTGCAGAGTCCATGGCCAAGTTTGGTCTCAACTTCGGGATTATGAACCAAATCCGTAACGATCTCAATGATTTTCTGGATTTTGAAAAAAAGAAAGATTTTGTTAGCAATAAGAAAACCCTGCCGTATGTGTATTTATGTCATACACTCAAGGGTGAAACAGCCGGACAGTTTAAGCGTTTAACACAATGTTACACCGGAGAATCACAAGCGTTTAGAGATAAAGAAAAACATCTGTTAAAGCAGATAGCTACCGAAGAAGGGGTTGCCCAGTACTGCTCCGTAATGTTTGAAATTTACCGTCAAAAAGCTCGGGAAATTCTAGAGACCATTCCTGTTCCGGAAAAACAGAAGGAGAAGATGATCAATCTTGTGGGGTAGATTCATTAACCGGCAAATTTATTATATTGCGAGTATCGTCTTTATTGTGTTGGGGCTGGTTTATTTTTCTGCTTGCCTACAGCAACCTTACATTGGGCTAAATTTAGAGAACGTCAATGGTCAATGGCTGATAACATTTTGCGATACCCACGGAGAAGGCTATCGCTCCGGTATTGAGCTGGGGGACCAGATCCTGAAAATTAACGGGGGGGACCCAGGGGAATACGATATAGTTCAAAAATGGAATCTAATGGAAGGCACTTCCTCGATTGAATTTTGTAAGCAGGGTGAACTTTCAGCTCTGGAGATTATAATACCCAAACACTTTGATTTACTCACAGTTATGAGCGAAAGCCCTACGTTTCTTTTAGGGTTCATTTTTTGGCTTTTAGGTTTTTTGACCTGGATTAAACGCCCTTTTCTGCGACAGGCCCGTACTTTATTCTGGCTGCTATGGTTGTTTGGCTTGGTGATTCTTCTTACCTACGCTTCCGGCCGTTGTCTGTTTTTCGCTAAAGAATTGGAGTATATAGCGTTTTCGGCAGCACCTGTATTGTTGATTGCTTTTTTTTCCATTTTTCCTGTTCTCAATAAAAATTGGATCAATACATACAGCTGTAAAATCGCTGTTATTCTATCTGCGATTATTCTTATCCTGACTGTCCTACAGTCTTTGGGGTTAGTCCATCTTGCGAGTTTTATCAGAAAACTGGCATTGTCCAATATGCTTATCGGAATTCTTATTTCGGTATGGAACCTAGTCCAAGTCATGAGGCTACACAAAGACCGGCCGGAAAAAAATGAAGCAGGGATTGTCCTAACCGGAATGGTGATTGGTTTTTCACCGAGCGTAGTATTAATAGCCCTTCCAACAATTTTTAATATGCACAAGCTGGGTTACACTGAGATTAGTACCATCTTTGTTTCTGCCGTGCCAGTCTCTTTATATTATGCGATTGTTAACAAGTATTTGCCGGACAGCCGAAGGTTGTATAAAATAATAATTACCAATTTCCTTACAATAATTTTTATTAGTTTAATTGCCTTGTACGTTCTTTACTTTTGTAAAATTATCAATACTATTAATATCGAATTTTATTTATCTGCGTTTTTCCTATCCCTGCTGTTTTTTGTTTGTCTTTATTTTATTCGGCTAATTATCAGCAAATTATTGGAAAGGCTTAGCTTTTTCCAAACAAATATCGGCTTGAAACAAAGGGTTGCGGAGTTAAACAAAAGCATGACCTCCCTTATCTCTGAAGACCATGTTTTTGAAGAAGCTGTCAAAACGTTAGGAATTGACGGGGTGTTCATCATTGTTGAAAATGAACAGACCGGCTGTTTGAGAAAAGCGGTCGGCCGGTTTAGAAAAAACCGTCAAGAACAGTCCGAATTAGAAGCGTATTTTAGTCGAAACCAAAAACAAGATTTGGAAGCAAGATTTCTTTCGGATGATTGTCCCGCTGAGATTTTTGTGCCGTTTGTTTCCCAAAATTCCACTTGCGGCATTTTCTTTGGGCACCGCTATTCCCATATTAAATTTGAAAAGTCTGAATTACCTTTTCTTACTTTGCTTGCCGGTCAGCTGGCCTACGAAGTGCTGATGCTGCTGATTATCGACAACTTGACCAAGGATATTAATGCCTTGACGCTAACATCCTGGAGCTCGCAAAAAAGAAACCGGGAACTTCAGTGTATTACCAATTCCTTAATCCGAATGATTGAACGAGGCAAAGGAAGTTTGTCCAAAGAAATATTGGATGGCCCGGTACAGAGTGTTCTGGATATCAGCCGCCTGCTGAAAATATTGGAAAAAGAAAATCTCGGTGATGATACGACCCAACAGGTGGTTTCCTGGATCAGAAATCAAATCAATGATCTGAACTATGATCTGAATCAAACGGTTCACAATTTGCGTCCGCCAGTTTTATCGGATTTGGGTTTAATTCCTGCCATACAATCGCTGTTTCAGGATATTATGCTGAAGGAACCAAATTTCATCATACTGGAAACAGAAGGTATTGAGTTAAATGATCATTTTTCAGAAGACGTCGAAATAGCCGCTTACCGCTTTATACAAAAAGCAATAATCAATTCACTGCGTTATTCCGGTTCAAAGAAGCAGACAGTCCGTGTTGAACTAAGTGGAGATAAATTAGAATTAACGGTGAAGGATAATGGACAAGGTTTCGATCCTGATCAACTTGAAAAAGGATCGTTAGGCGGGGCACATTTCGGTTTAGCAATCATGAAAGAACGTATTGAGAGCCTAGGGGGACAAATGCTGATCAGTTCCGGCTTTCAGAGAGGTACAACGCTTAAAGCTACGATTCCGGTATATTAAGATACAATTGAAGCATTCCTGTAATGAATGAAAATGATCTTTGAGAAATAAACAACCCCCTGCTATGATTTTATGTGTGCCTGACAAACGCACAAAAATCACAGAGAATCAGGGGGATGTAAACAGATGAAGAACCGTAACAATCAAAAACTAGAAGCAATAACACCTAAAACACTGATAGTAGGAGTCGACATTGCCAAAGAAACGCAGTGGGCCCGGTTCGTAGATTATCGGGGCATAGAATTGGGTAAAGCCCTGAAATTCCAGAACGATAAAACCGGCTTCGAAACTATCTTAGCAAGCATTGAAGTGATTTGCAAGAACAAAAGACTTGACGACGTAATCGTAGGAATGGAACCCACAGGGCACTACTGGAAGCCGCTGGCTAACTATCTGTTGATGCATGAAGTAAAAGTAGTCATGGTTAATCCCTATCACACCAAAAAGGCCAAAGAGCTGGATGACAACAGCCAGACCAAGAGTGATAAGAAAGACGCTCTAACTATAGCGAAACTTGTGCGTGACGGCAGGTATTACGAAGTATATATGCCTCAGGATATATTCGCGGAACTAAGAGTGTTGGCAAACGCCAGGATCAGCCTGATGAAGCGGCATAACGCTTTAAAAAATACCATAACAGCAGTCATGGATGAATACTTTCCTGAAATGAAACTCGTATTCAAAAGTCCATTAAATGGGAAAGCGTCCATGCAGATATTAAAGACCTGTCCATTCCCTTCGCTGATACTTGAATTGGGAGTTGAGGGAGTACTTGTCGAGATAAAGAAAGTCGTCAAAAAGACAGTAGGCAGGAAGAAGGCTCAGCAACTTGTAGAAGCAGCCCAAAACTCCATAGGCGTGAGTTATGGAACAGCGTCGTCAAAGTTGAAATTAGAGTTGATGATTGAGGAATTGGAATTATTAACAAAGCAGCTCGAACAAGTGGAAAACACAATGGAACTGGCCCTGGCTGCGACAGGAATCGGCGAAATAATTCTCAGCATCCCCGGCATAGGCGTGGTCACCGCAGCAAGTTTTTTAGGCGAGATAGGCGATCCGATGAGATTTAACCATCCGCGTCAGATAAGCAAAATGGCCGGATACAACCTTGTTGAAGACAGCTCTGGCAAGAGTAGAAGCGGAACAGCAATCTCCAAGCGCGGAAGAAAAAACTTAAGGAGTATTTTATACCTGATGGACATGACAATGGTTGCGGTAAACAAAGAAATGAAAGAACTTTACCAATACCTGAAAACGCGTGAAACCAATCCGCTTAAGAAGAAGCAAGCACTTGTTGTTATTTCCAAAAAAGTAATAACAGTAATATACAATCTGGTAAAAAAGCAAACCGAATACAAGGCAGAATTAGTGCTTGGGGAATACAGAAAGAACCAAATTGGCAGTCAAGCTGCTTAAGCCTAAATACGGCTTAAACAGCCCATTACAAGGGTTTTGGTTACGTGCTAGATGTCAAGGGTATATAAACGGCTGCGCCGCCCATGACATCCGACAAGGCAAGTGGCTATGTTACAGCAAAGCAAGAAACATGAAATCACGCCGATAAAGCGGAGATAAGGAGATCACCTCCATTAGGGCATGACCCAGCATTAAAGCTTAAACGCTATCTCCGCTTTTATCCATAAACAGAACGAAGGAATGTAAGGGCATAGACCCAGCGAGTTATGATAGGGTGAGTTTTGGATAGCACTGGCGAAATTCATGTAAAATATTGCGTTTCAAGAAATACTGCGATTGACGGAGTAATTCGTTGATATATTTCAAAAATTGAGATAGTTAGGTGGGTTAAATGAACGTTAAAGTTTTAATTGTTGACAGTCACGGGCCTTTTGCGGAGAATACCAAATTCCTTTTTTCCATGGAGCCGCAAATTGAAACAGTTGGGATTGTAAAAAATGGGGAAGAATGCCTTGATTTTGTCCGTCAATCTCCGCCTGATGTCGTATTGCTGGATATCCATCTGAATGATAGCAACGGAATCTCTTTGATCGAACAAATCCAACGAATTGCGCCCACAGTAAAAATCATTTTGATGACTGAATTTAATCAGGAAGGGTATGTCATTGCAGCAAAGAGTAAAGGGGCCCAGGGGGTAATCATAAAGGATTTGCATATCCGGGAAGTGGTCCAGGCCATTCTAAAGGTCATGGATGGCAGAACGTACTTTTTTCAAAGTCCTTTAGCCTTTCCAAAAATTCAGATAGATATTGATGAAATGCACTTTCCAGTCAAGCCTGTGGAAATTCTTAAAAATATATTAACTCCTGAAGAAAAGGAAATCATGAGATTATTGACCAAGAGGTTGTCCAATAAGGAGATAGCTTCCATTTTAGGCGTGTCGATTCGTGTTCTCAGTGAACGAATCAATATTATCCTCCTGAAATTTGGCGTGAATACCAAGTTAGAGGCTGTTTTAACCTGGCCTTTTGTAGAGCCTTAAGCTCCCCGTTTTCCAGTGCCGATAAGGGTCCATGCCCACAGCAGACAAGGCAGGGCTTTTTATTTTTGTCTTCTAATTCTCCCAGCAGCTTCATGATCTGTCTGCGCATCTCGGTTGCTTTTGGCGAGTCGATGTTCACACTCCGCATCAGGTAAGGTGCCAGGGAATTGAACGCGGCTCTTTCCTCGGAGAAGCCGCTGATATTCACGAGGTTATCTCCGGTAAATGCCAGACCGTATTCTTCGCAGACAAAGATCATCTCACCGTAAAGATGGCCACCGCTGCCTTCGAAAACCTGAAATTTCAGATCCGCAACGGTGAATTTCGCGATAGGGATCAGTTCTTGGTGTTCTTCGGGTGCCGGGGTCGGGGAGTCGGCGTCGAGTACCTCGAACTGCCCGGGATTTGGCGGGGAATAGCCGGAGATGATCCGGCTGAGCTTGCTGTAGCCCCAGCCCAGATCACTGTTTTCACGGTAGTCGGGCATTCCGGCGGCTTGGCATCGTAGACTGTCGGCACTCTTTTGGTTTAAGCCGATACGTATGCCTTCCAGTTTGGAGAGCAGGCCGCAGTGATCGACATCGGCATGGGTGATAAAGACGCGTTTAATCAGCGTATCCCAGGCCGGGAAAAGTACCTTGAATATCTTGAACATTTCTTCGGCATAGATTGCATAGCCGGTATCAACCAAAACAAGTTCTTCAGCTGAAGCAAGCACATAGGTGTTGCTGCCACAGGGCGGCTGAATGCTGTACAGTGTGACCTGTTCGCTAATCTGGACCTGATCGATGTCGGCGCTGAAATGGCTGCCGCGGTACTTGCTGATAAAATACGCAAAACGACGGATATAGCCAAAGACTTTTTTGGGGCTCTCACCGGTTTCCTGCAGCATCTGGAGGATTCGGTTGGATTCAGAGATGAATTCCATGGTTTGCTCTGTGCTTAAGGAAAGGATATGCTGCATTTCATTCGCCAGGCGGATATAGAAAATCGTATTGTCCAAATTCTTTTCAAAATCGTCATATTCGATGATATCAATCTGATAAACTACGCTGATATCATCGAGCAACATTTTAATCATATCCGGATTTTCGATCAGCAGGCCCATTTTGAAATCCTGATAGGGTGTACCGTTGGCACTCGAGTTCAAATACGAAATATTAATATTATAGAGATCCAGGATTTTCAGCACAGGCAGTACGGCACCAGGCTGATCCGGGATTTTGATATTGACCTCAATGACACGTGTTTCAGAAATTTCATTTTTCAAGTAGCCGACTGTTTCAAGTTCTTTGGCGATCTTTTGATGGTTTTCTGCTGTTGCCTCAACATCCAGAAAAAGCATGTGAAGATCGACCGCTTTATTGTAGCTCACGCGGACAATATTGCCACAGTATTTGGCAATGATTTTGGAAGCGAGCAGGAAAGCTCCTGTCTTATCAGGCATGCGGGTAACATAAGATTTTCTGTTCATAACTACCTCAAATCAAATAATTGGTTGTATTTATTATAAAGTTCTGCTCGTTAATTTTCCACAGCATCATACAGTCAACCTATTTTAGAAGCCGAAAAGTTTATATTTACATAATGAAAAATAATACGTATTATCATATTGTAAGATAATTCACAAATGATTTTGTCTTAAGCCATATGTTTTTTCTGAGAAATGGACAGGTACATATTTTTAAGAACGACAGGGGAAAGCTGCGAATATGAAATTAAACGTTACACGACAGTCCCAGATAGCCATCGTTGGCATACTTTTGCTGGCAGTTGTTCTAATGGCCGGAAAATTATTCATCCCAGTTAATATCATTAAATTTCATACTCCGAATCACTTATTCAGTCAGGACACTATTTTCTATTTCCGTGATTATTTAGAAAAGATAGGGGCTATTGTGACTTTGGATGAGAAAGCCCAAGAAATTACGGTTCAAACAGGCTTGGATAGCTATTATCTTGACATCAAGACCGATTCGACGACGCAGGGAATCCCAATCTATGTCAATAACACGTACATTGGCAAAACACCGGTTAAGAAAAGGCTTTCAGCAGGAAAATATGTGGTTGTGGCGAAAAACCCCGGACATGTGAGCTCAATACGCTATTTAACACTTCGGCCAGAAACTGCTTCGATTAAACAGATCATATTGCCGGTGGACCAAAAAAACTATGAAGGATTTCTAGATGAAATTATCTTACTTGGCTACAAACCTATAAGGGTTATGGATTACTATAACCATGTTCCGATTACCAAGAAAACTATTGTTTTAAGGCATGATGTGGATGTATCCGCTGAGGATGCCTTAGCTATGGCAAAGATTGAACATCTCAGAGGAGTCAAAAGTACCTATTATTTTCGTTGGGGCACCGCTGATCCTGAAGTTCTCAAAGAAGTAAGGGCGCTAGGACATGAAGTTGGGCTGCATTACGAGACTTTGGCGGATTATTCCCTGCAATATCATCTCAAATCTGCGCAGGATATAACGCCGGCTGTCAAACAAGAGTTGCAAAGACGATTAAAGTCGGAAATTGCTCATTTCCGACAGCAATTTGGAAAAGTATATACCATTGCTTCCCACGGGGCAGAAGAGAATATTAGGCTTGGCGTTACGAATTATCAGGCAATTATGGCCGGGGAAGATCCGCACAATTATGGTATTATCGGTACTGCCTATGGACCCATAATCCAACACTTCACTTATATGAGCGATTCAGGCGGTATCTGGGAACCATTTCCTTACCCAAAACTCGAAGAAAGCAGCGCCGGCCCGTTTTATATCTTGATTCATCCCATCCATTGGGCTTCCGGTTTAAGCCGATAACCTTTTGAGCCTCACAGGTATGCTCGCAAAATTTCTTTGCATATTTTCTGCTTAAAAAAAGAATTATGATCGTTATTTTTCGGTAAATAATGGTATGATATAATATAACGGTAGAATCACTTTCATATAGAGGATTATGTAAGGATATAATCAGCTGTAAGGTGAAAGGAGATAAAAAGTGAAAATGTACGCAAAGCGATGCATTTTTGTATCGTTGACTTTAATCTTATGTCTGGGCGCATTTGTCCCTGATGCTTTGGCATTATCCGCGATCTCTACGCATCGGATTTCTGGGGATACACGATATACCACTGCCGCTAATATTGCCAAAGAAGGTTGGTCCGGAGGTTCACAGTGGGCGATTATCGCCTGCGGAAGTAACTTTCCCGATGCCTTGGCCTCAACCCCTCTGGCGGCCAAGTATAATGCTCCGATCTTACTGACGGAAAAAGACAGTCTAACAGCAGTTACGAAGTCCACGCTGACTGCGCTCGGCACAAAGAATGTCTATATTGTCGGTGGAACAGCTGTCGTTTCTACGGCTGTTGAAGCCCAGCTGAAGTCGATGGGAATCTTAGTTACCCGACTGTCCGGAAGCGACAGATATTATACCTCGGTTGAGATAGCTAAGCGTATCGGTAATACATCCGGAATGCTTGTCGTCGCTCCCGGGGGTGATTATCCGAATGCGCTTTCGGTTTCATCCTACGCCGGCAAAAAACAAATTCCAATGATCCTGGTGGACAAGAGTACGGTCAGTGAAAGTCTGAAACAATATGTAGCAAACAACAGTATTCAGCAAACCTATGTGATCGGTAATACTGCTGAGATCAATGATTCAGTCGTCAACGCGCTTCCAAGCCCGACACGCATTCAAGGCACCGATCGCTACGCAACAAATCTAGCGGTTTTGAAAGCTTTTGAGTCCGAATATGCCTTTGACAATACATTTTTAGCAACCGGTAATAATTTTGCCGATGCCTTGGCAGGCTCATCCTATGCCGCCAAATTGAGCTCACCGATCATCTTGACCGGAAAAACATCGGACAGCCGCATTAATAATTACTTATCAGCCCTAAGCTCCAGTATTACACAGCTGAATATACTTGGTGGGGAAGCTGCAATTTCATCATCCCTGGTCAACAGTTACCTTGGGATTGAAACGGGAGGGACCTTAACCGCCAAAGAGATCTTTGCCAAGGTCAGCCCTTCTATCGTTTACATTGAGACCTATGATAGCAGCGGGAATGCTTTGGGGAGCGGCAGCGGGTTTATTGTTGATTCCAGCGGCAAAGTCGCGACGAACTATCATGTCATTAAAGGTTCGTACAGCGCGAAAGTAAAAACAGCTGCAGGAATAACCTATGATGTCCAAAAGGTCTTAAGCTATAACGAAACAACCGATCTGGCCATACTTAAAATTAGTGCGACAGGATTGACTGCTGTCTCCCTCGGTGATTCCAGCCTGATTGAAACAGGGGATAATATCTATGCGATCGGCAACCCGTTTGGATTGGAGGATACTATATCTAACGGTTTAATCAGCACAAAATCCAGAGATATTAACGGAACGACATATATTCAGATTTCTGCTCCGATCAGTTCCGGTTCAAGCGGCGGGGCGCTGGTGGATGATCAGGGGAAAGTTATTGGTATCACTGCTGCTGTGTATTATGGCGGCCAGAACTTAAACTTTGCAGTTCCGATTAACCTGTTAAGACCAATGCTCTCGGAGAATATTAATAAAACGCTGCCGGAAATTCTCCCGGCCATTTACAGTGTCTTTTCCAATATGGCTTCTTATATTCAGGATGCCTACGGCACAAACGTGATTGCAGGCCAAACAATAAAATATGCCGTTACCGTGACTACCTATCAGGGTAATACCGATACTTCCCATGATGGAAGTGCATTTATCGTATTTACGGTTACCCCTGAGACAGATTCTGCTGAATCCGACGTGCTGGATAATCATTTCAATGCTTATCTTGTGTGGCTGGAGGCTATGCTGAATGACCTTCAAACAAGGTATGGCTCGAATGCGTTCAGCGGTGGAATGTACTACGGAGACTCATTCTATATGTCATTTGATAATTGGGACGGGTATACGCAATACTGGTATTAGGAGATTTGTTAAGGACTTTTCAATCCTGCCAAGTCGTGCTAATCTACCCATAGAGAATTAATCGGAAGGGTGGGTGGTAACATGGGTCTTGGCAGGGTTCGTTTTATAGATGATTCAGTGGAGATGCCGAATATTACAGGCAAAATGCTGGCCAGAATCTTCCGGTACTTTATTCCGTACTGGAAACAAACCGTTGTGATCATCCTGTCCCTGGTCATTTCAGCGCTGCTTGGACTCGTACCGCCTTTAGCGACCCGGAGTATTTTAGATGAGGCTCTGCCTCAGCATGATATGAAGTACCTGACGATTCTGATGGTGGTGGCCATCGGGGCAGTTGTCTTAAGCGGTTTGTTGATGGTTGGACAGAATTATCTCAAAACCCTGATTGCTCGCAATATTATCTATAAGATGAAAAACCAGATGTTTGACCATATCCAGCATATGTCCCTGCGTTTTTTCTCGACGGTCAAACCGGGTGAAATCATCACGCGGATGAACAGCGATATCAATGGCGTCCAGGAAATGCTGAACAGCACGATCATCAATACGCTTAATAGTACCCTGACGCTTGTCGCCACGGCTGCAGCACTGATCTCGATGAACTGGAAGCTGGCGATGGTCGGCATCGTGATCATTCCGCTTTTTGTCATACCGACGCGCAAGGTCGGCAAAGTCAGATGGAAGATTGTATCCCAGACCCAGACCAAGGTCGATGAAGTGAACCAGATCTTACAGGAGACGTTCAGCATCAGCGGTTCGATCTTGATGAAAATTTTTACAAAAGAACAAGCGGATTATACGAAATTCGAAAAAGTCAATCGGGAAGAATCCCGTCTGCGGATGAAAGAGTCTTTAGCCGGGCAATGGTTTACGATGACCATCAGCATTTTTACCTTTATCGGGCCGATGTTCATCTATTTTTTTGGCGGCTACCTCTATATGCAGGGTGAAATCACCGTCGGGGAAATTGTGGCTTTTGTAGCGCTGTTGGCCAGGCTTTATACCCCTGCAGCCCAGCTGTCAAATATCCATATCAGCGTTGTCCGTTCGTTCGCTTTGTTTCAGCGGATCTTTGACTATTTTGATCAGCCGATCGAGATTGTGGACCGTGACAAAGCGAAAACAATCGTCTCGGCTGTCGGTCAAGTTGACTTTGAACACGTTTCTTTTTCGTATGACCGTAAAATACCCGTTCTTCGGGATATCAACTTTTCCGTTGCGTCCGGAACCATGGTCGCGCTGGTCGGTCCGAGCGGGGCAGGGAAGACAACCATTACCAATCTGATCCCAAGACTGTACGATGTTGTGAACGGCTGTGTCAAAATTGACGGAGAAGATATCAGGGACCTAACACTTCAGTCACTGCGCAGACAAATTGGCATTGTGATGCAGGAGCCTTATTTATTTAATGATACAATTGAAGAAAATCTAAAATACGCCCGGGAAGATGCCACGGTAGATGAAATGATAGAAGCCTGCAGAGCGGCTTATATCCATGATTTTATCATGACGCTGCCGGACAAATACCAAACAGTGGTTGGGAACAGAGGCATCAAGCTGTCAGGAGGGGAGAAGCAGCGGATCTCGATCGCCCGCGTCATCTTAAAAACCCCCCGGATCATTATCTTTGATGAAGCAACTTCTTCCCTGGATTCGGTGTCGGAGCTGTACATTCAAAAAGCAATGGTTCCGCTGCTGAAAGGGAAGACAAGTTTTATTATTGCCCACAGGCTTTCCACGGTACTGGCGGCCGACCAGATCCTTGTCGTGGAAAAAGGACGGATCGCAGAAGTAGGAAAACATGCGGACTTATTGTTACGGGACGGGATCTATAAAAAACTGTATGACACGCAGTTCAAGAACCAGACAATATAATATCGGTATTACCCCATAATACTACGTGGCAAGGGATAATACCGTAAAAGATGATCATTTTATTTCATTAATCCAAGAAATTGTACACGTATACAATTTTTTAAATTTAGAAATTTTGTCGTATCGAAGATTCACAACTGATCGCTTGACAATATATTGATACACTTAGGCATGTGCTGTGTTGGTTCAAACATCCTATATCTGCTGCTTATTCAGCTAAATTAAATAGATTCGTACTCAGATATTTTTCCCCGCGATCGGCAAACAGGACCACGATCAATCCTTCCTCAATATCTTTGATGCATTCCAAAGCTGCAATCATTGCGGCTCCGCTGCTCATCCCGACAAAGATGCCTTCCTGGAGAACGATGGCTCTGGCCATGGCAAAAGCGGCCTCAGATTCAATCATGACTGTCCGGTCTATCTTGCTGGGATCATAGATTTCCGGTACAATAGCCTCTTCCATGTTTTTAAGACCCTGAATATAATGGCCCTTTTCAGGGTGGGCTTCAATAATTTGAACCGCAGGATTCTTGTCCTTAAGACCCATGCCAACACCCATGAGCGTCCCTGAGGTACCAAGTGCGGAAACGTAGTGAGTGACTTTTCCGTGGGTCTCCTCCCATATTTCATGCGCAGTCGTATAATAATGGGCGAGCTTATTGTACTCGTTTGAGAATTGGTTTGGCATAAAATATTTCTCTGGATACATCCTGCAGAGCTCGTGTGCTTTGCGGATCGCTCCGTCAGTTCCCTCGGATGGGTCGGTCAGGATTGTCCTGGCACCAAAAGCTTCAATCATTTTGCGGCGCTCCAGAGATACGGCTTCGCTCATCACGATTTCTACCTTATATCCTTTGACGGCACCGATCATGGCGAGGCCAATCCCTGTGTTTCCGGAAGTCGGTTCAATAATGGTCTTGCCGGGGACAAGCGAGCCACACGCTTCGGCTTGCTCGATCATTTTTAAGGCAATGCGGTCTTTGATGCTTCCAGTCGGATTAAAGCCCTCCAGTTTTGCATACAGCGCAACGTGCGGCTTCGGATTTAATCTGTTAATCCGGACCAGCGGAGTATGGCCAATGGTCTCAAGAATATTATCGTACACAGGCGTCATCCTTTCTAAACAATCAATACTATGAATACTATACACTATCTTTGTTGGCAGGGAAATCCTGCTAACCTTTGTTTTTTGCGATGCTTAACATTTAAAAGGTGAGCGGTCAAAGTAAATGCAACCTTTGACAGAGTAAATATAGTGGGGTTTCATTGAGTCTGTCAAAATACTGGGAATAACAGGTATAGTACCTGTTAAAAATAGCCGATTCAGATTATATGGAG
>NZ_MCHF01000051.1:0-14460 GCF_001707455.1 Dehalobacter sp. TeCB1
TCTCGCACCAAAATAGCACCATAGCTAATCCTGAACATTCCGCCCATGGAGGGGGCGGTCTTTGCATGGTCTTTCGCCTAACTACGGTATTCCCGAACTAAGTTCGTATATACCTCTTTTTTGATGGTATTTCCGAACTAGGTTCGGAAATACTTACTATATTTGAAATTAGTTCTTCCATTTCAGCCCCCCTAATAAATCCAAGCAGCTTATAAACTTCTTTCATCAAGTCTTCCTTCGATAAATTGATCTGGTTCATCAGAATTCACTTAATTTGGTAACAGCTTTTTACTGATCGGGGCTTCCGCAGCTATAACCTGACGGATCTGGGAAAGAATCAATCCGGTTACTTTTTAATTTGATATTCGTGAAAATTCACTGCTATCCTTCTAAAAAATTAAAATATGTGGAAATTTATTCTAAAAATAACAAAGCAGCCCTTTGCTGGAAAAGGCTACTTACATATCAAAAAGGATTTATACTTTCTGATAGTTTAAAAAGTGCTGTTCGCACATTTTAAACTATAGTTTTTCATTAACTATCCAAGTCATGAAATGATCAACCAGTTCAAGCTTTCTCTCATCGCACAGCTTGATTTTTTGATTAATCTGAGAAAGCAGACTGTCATTTGTTTGTCTGAAAATACCCAGCAGAAAATAATCTGGTGTGATGTCCAGAGCCTCGCATATTTTAAGCAATGATTCGATACTGGGGATAGAATGATTGTTCTCTATATTGGATATATGGTTGTTGCTGAGCCCTGTTGCTTCAGCGACGTTATCTTGGGTCAGATTCAAAACCTTGCGTCTTTTCGCAATCCGCTCGCCTAATGCTTTGTAATCAATTTCCATGTTTTATCACCCTGCTTTACTTTAGCAATTATGAATAGTATTCTTAACAAAGCACAAGAGTATTTATTACCCTTGTATTTGTATTATTGTCAATATATAATGAACTTAATACCTTTTTAGTTGTATAAACAGGCTTTTGGAGGGAGATGTATTGCTTACTATCGGCATTTGCGATGACAGGCCGCTGTGTCGCCAGTTATTGGAGGCATTCATTCATTTATATGAAAAAGAAAAGGGGGTTTCATTTGATATTTACCAATTTGGCAGTGGTGAAGAGCTTCTTGAAGAACTTAATAAGCTTGGGATGATTTTTGACCTTCTTTTTCTTGATAATAGTATGAAAAAGCTGACCGGTCTCGAGACCACCAAACAAATACGGCAATCTGCTTCCATGTCAACATGCAGCATCGTGTTTGTGACATCTGCCGATGATCATGATCAATTCATGCAGGTACAGCCTTTACAAGTATTATGCAAGCCAGGTACCCAGGAGCGCATTGATGCTATATTAGACAAAGCTCTGGCCAAAAATACAAGGTAATCAATGACATGTACTATTTTTTTGAATTTTTTATAGTTCAAACTTAGCTAAGGTTCATATAATAATATGAACAGTGATAAGGCAAAAGATGAGAGGGGGCGAGGCCGCCGGCAAATCTTGATTGCCGTCAGCCCGCCCCCTCTCTTAATCTTTTATGCGTACTGCCCGCTTACACTTGTGGAGGATCATAAAGGTCATTGGTCGTGGTTTCAATGACCTTTATATCCTTTACCCCTGTAAGGGCACCGTTTGCCGTGAGGAATATCCCGCCTGCTATAAGCGCGTTCATAACGTCCATGGCTTCAGTTAGCAGGATATCCTCTCGCGGTTGGGGAACCGTTAGGGAAAACGTGTTCCCTCCGGTGGTTGCAAAGGTTAATCTTGCTGTTCGGTTGGTGGTCACAGCCAATTGAATCACCTCCTTGACGCCTGAAATTGCCCTCCGGTTTACGCTTCGTTTGTCAATTCATCTGTTCTTCTGAAGTAAACGTCAAGCAGCGTATATTCCGACAGACCGAAGATGGCGTGAGCCGCCTCATAGACAGCTTGATTCGAAGCATTGTAAACAATATTGTTAAGGGTTCGCTGTTTGGTTATCGGAGCGCCGGAGGTGCTGACTCCGGTCTGATAGACCAATACCAGAGCCGCGCCGGATGGTGCTGAAACAACGGCCATTCCAATCATCTCCTTCTCTTTTATTGGACTGCTTACTGCTGTCTTGTATATACTATGCTTGGCTTGTCCAAAGGTTCCCAAAAAAAATCAGGAATGAACTCTAAGCGGTTTCTTGGGGGGTGGCCACTCTTTAATCGTCTCTGCCATGTATTCAATCAGTCGATTGGCCTCTTTTCTTTTTTCTTCTTTCAGGTTCGGATCGACATGCGCCAGATTGGTGAGCGCTGTCGTCAGATCGAAGAAGGTATCGGCGATTGTTTTGCAGCAAGCGTTGCATTTTTCTACATACTTGATGTGAGCGTCGGGGTCATGTTCGGCTTTAAGGTTGTGGGTCGGCAGGGCGGGTTGACTGGCAGAGAAGGCTTCTGCTTTGACATTCTCCGGATTTGTTGGCATTGACGCAGCCTTAGCCTGCTCCTTTTTTAATTCGGAGATTGTGCTGTCGATCGCCTTCAGTCCTTTTTTAAATGCTTGATTCTCCTGAAGCGCCTGGTCCTTTTCCTGATTGGCCTTGTCTCTGTCCTGAAGTGCCTGCTGCAGCTTTTTGGTGGTCATACCGCCGACATCATTCTGCTCGATGAATTCCTCCCGCTCCTCTGCCGGTAAACCCAGAAGGAGGAGGGCCTGGGTGTAAGTCATATTCGACATTGATGTCGATTTTGACGTGTCCAATCCGTCAGAGAAGTTTGGCCCGTACTCTTGGTAGAGCTTTATCAGTCTTTCGGCAGTTTTCTGGGAATAGCTCACAGACTCCAGCCACTTACCCCATTCCCCGTGTTTGACCAGAGCCTTGGCTTCCTGCAAACGACACCCGATTTCAATGGCGCCGGCAAGCAGGATTTTTTTGGTTTGGCAGGTTATCATATTTATCTCAGCCGCTATGACAAGCGGCGTGCGTTCAGTGGCCGGATTCTCCATGCCGTCCGCCCTTTCATTATGAGTCTAATTACAGCATATGCAGATGGGCTTCGGGTGGTGAGGGCTTGGCCGCTTCGGCTCAGGACATTTGTCCAATTCCGCTAAAGCCAACTCCAATTAAGTAAAATAATGGGAAGGAATTTGTAAATACAATGAAGAATAAATGTTATCAATGGTAAATTTATAGATCATTTGGACTAATTGAGGTTATTATTGGAGTTTGGACGTTCGTTATATAAAATTAATTATAAGGACAGAAAAAATGAGTACAGATAGCAAAAGGCGAAGAAGAGAACGGGTAACGGTTGAGAAAATGATTAATATTTATTGCAAGAAAACCCATACCCCACAAAATAGAAGGTGTGAAGACTGTGAGAGATTATATAAATATTCAAGCAAGAAAATAGAACAATGCATGTTTGGTGAGAACAAACCAGTCTGTGCAAGATGTAAAATACATTGTTATAAACTAGAAATGAGAGTAGAAATAAAGAAAGTTATGAGGTATTCTGGGCCAAGGATGCTGTTTAAGCACCCAATATTAACGTTCTATCACATAATAGATTCTAAGAGAAGTAATAGGAAAGCATGATTGGCTCTTAAATTAACTGCCTTTATTGAAAAAGAACGGCTAGCAATCGAAATAAGACGCATCGGGAATGGCTGAACGTATTACGACGACATATCGTGCAAAGGCCGTGCCGTCCTGGCTCGGATGAAATGGACTTAAAGTATTTCTTTGTGGTAATCAGATCTCGTGCGACAGTTAAATCACTGATGAGGTACTGTATAAGATGAACAAAATGAGAGAAGAGTTGATTGCTCCTTGCGGGATGAATTGCAGACTTTGTATGGCAAATCAAAGGGAGAAAAGTCATTGCAAGGGATGCCGAAACGAGGACGATATAAGGTATAAAACAAAAAATAGCACCAGTTGCATAATCAAAAATTGTTCTGTAATTCAAAGTAATAAATCCGGGTTTTGCTTTGAATGCGACAAATTCCCTTGCATAAGACTAAAACAGTTGGATAAGCGGTATCGAAGTAAATATCACATGAGCATGATTGAAAATCTTGAGCACATTAAGCAATATAATCTGGATTCATTTTTACAGCATGAGGAGATTAGATGGAGTTGCAAAGAATGTGGTAATTTTGTCTGTGTACATAAACATATTTGTTTAGTTTGTAAAACTTCATTTATTGAGTGAAGGGCGGCAGTGCCAATATGAATGTGGTTGGGGTGCTGCGGTAGTGTATTCCTTAATGGTTTAGTTCTTTGCTAGGGAGCTTACTCTGTAGAATAAAAAAGACCCCATTAATGGGATCTCAACGATGCATTTGTTCAATCTTACTAACCAGATACTGCAAGTCAATTTCGGGATACACCCAAAAAGAAGTCTTGAATAACTCCTTATAACTTTCTATTTTATTTTTCGTACATGGGCTGTTTCCATTTGCAGGATTTCGATTTTAGTTTCGATTCTTTCGAGGGTATTAATAATAGTATCATTTTTCTCATTTTGTACTTCGCGAGCATCAAATAGTGCTTTGATTTTATGACCCAAATCATGTTCAACTTTTGTTTCTATTTTTTGGACGCGAGAGGTTAATTCTTTAAGTTGGGAACTAGTCTCGGTTTGGTTTTCAAGGATCTTTCCGAGAAGATCCATTACCTTATCATCCAACACTATCGCCTCCTAATGAATAGCTTATCTTTTTTGAAAGATAAGTCAAGGAGAATTTTCCATCCATGGCAACTGCCGAATTCATTTTTTAATGGTTTTAATCTTTTTCTAATGAGATCTTTAAAGGAGCGAATGTAAAAAATTTGCCGCAAAATGATAGTGTGGTATGATTAGAAGAAAAGCAGAAAAAGACGAAACAGGAACGGAGAACGCGATCATGCATTCAGATTTTGGCAGCAGTCCGCAGCAGCATACAAATAAAAAGATGGAACTTCTTGCACCGGCCGGGGGTTACGAGGCATTGAAGGCTGCGGTGGAAAACGGAGCCGATGCCGTCTATCTCGGAGGCAAAATGTTCAATGCCAGAGCTTCGGCCTCGAATTTTGATTCGGAGGAATTGTCTAAGGCGGTGACGTACGCGCACGAACGCGGCGTTAAGGTCTATGTGACGTTAAATATTCTTGTGGCTGACAGTGAATTCTCAGAGCTGGCGGACTATGTCTATCAGCTTTATTCACTTGGCGCAGACGCGTTGATCGTTCAGGACATCGGGGTTGCGAATTTTATCCGGAAAGTTCTGCCGGAGATAAGGCTTCATGCCAGCACACAGATGACCCAGAATAATATTTACGGGCTGAAGCAACTTGAAAAAATGGGTTTTTCCAGGGTTGTTCTAGCCAGGGAAACTTCGGCGCCGGAAATAGAAAAAATGGTTCAGGCGACGGAGTTGGATGTCGAGGTTTTTGGACATGGCGCACTGTGTATCAGCTATTCCGGACAGTGTCTGATGTCGAGCTATATCGGGGGACGGAGTGGCAACCGCGGAAGATGTGCGCAGCCTTGCAGGATGGCCTACAGTCTGGTCGACGGCAAAGGCAGGGATCTGCTGGAAGGAAGGAAGACCGGGGAGCACCTTCTAAGCCCGCGTGATCTGAAATTGTTGGACAATCTCGGGGAGTTGCAGCGGATGGGTGTGCGCTCACTGAAGATAGAAGGCCGGATGAAAAGGCCCGAATATGTGGCAACGGTCATCCGGGTCTACCGTAAAGCCCTGGACTTTTTACAGGAACAAAAGGGGCAGGAAATCACAGCCCGGGATCTATATGAGCTGACTCAGATTTTTAACCGGGATTTTACAACCGGATACTTTCAGGGTTACCAGGGAGCGGAGATGATGAGTTTCAGCCGCCCAAACAACCGCGGCACCATGCTGGGCCGAATTACGGATCTAAAAAACAACCGTCTGACACTGAAGCTGGACCGCGAGCTGGGACTCGGAGACGGCCTGGAAATCTGGACAAAAAGAGGCCGTGAAGGGATCAGCGTCGGAAGAATAGGGATACCTGGCGGCAAAACGGTTGACAGTGCTGCACCCGGAGATACGGTCACCATAGAATTTGAAGGCGCTGCGAATATTGGGGACCGGGTATTCAAAACCCACGATGAGCAGCTGATTGCCCAGGCCCGGCTTAGTTTCCAGGAAGGCAAGGAAATGCGCAAGCGGCCGTTAAAAATGCAGCTTTCCGGAAAAGTTGGTCAAAAACTGCGCCTAACTGTCTGGGACGATCAGCAGCACGTTGCGCTGGAATCGCAGTGTGAGGCTCAGGAAGCACAGAATCGGCCACTGACACAGGAGGTTCTGGTAAAACAGCTGGGGCGTCTGGGGAATACCCCGTTTTATCTCGGAGAATTAACGACAGCACTGGAAGGGGATCTGATGATACCGGTCAGTGCGTTGAATGAATTGCGGCGTGCTGCGGTGGAGAAGCTTTTGGAGCCGTCTCACAGCAAGCCGGCGCTGACCTTGAATGCGTATCAGGAGCGGACTTACGCTTGGAATCAGCAGCTCAAAACCGGCCGGACCGTATCGGGAAAAACCGGAGCAGGCAAGCATTTGCTCAGTGCCGCGGTGACGGATTCTTCCATGATTGCGCCGTTGCTGAAGGCCGGTGCGGACAGAATCATTCTGGGCGGAGAACACTGGCGGTCCAGACCGCCCCTTACCCTGGCAGAGCTGCAGAAGGCACTCGATACGTGTCAAAGCAGGGGAAGAACGTTGCTATGGAGACTGCCGCGAATCCTGAATCAGACCCAGTGTGAGCAGGTGCTAAAGGATCTGACAAAGGTGGCAGGCTGGTCGTCAAGGCCAGTGATCATGGCCGGGAATCTTGCGGAAATCGAAATGCTGAAGACCGTTGATCCCGAGTGGACTTGGGAGACGGATTATTTTCTGCATTGTTTTAACGAAGCGGCGTTGGAATGGGTTCACAGGGCAGGCGGAAGGCAGGCAGCCCTTTCCATGGAATTAAGTCAGGAACAGCTTGCCGTTCTGGGCAAATCCGAAGGTATTGAGTTGCTGGTGTTTGGCGATATGGAAATGATGGTCAGTGAATTCTGTCTTCCCGGCGCTGTGCTGGGGGAGGGGAAAGACGGAGCCCGCAACAAATGCGGAAAGGCCTGTCAAAACAGAGACCTGTACCTGAAGGACCGCATGGCTTATCACTTCCCACTGGCTACGGATCAAGAGTGCCGGATGCATGTCTTCAATGCCAAAACCTTGAATCTGGTAACCGAACTGTCTAAAATAGCCGATATGGGCATCAGAAATATCCGGCTGGAACTGCTTCGGGCATCTCTGCCCCAGGCTGAACGTGCCGTTACAGTATTTCACCAGCTTTGGAAAGAAACGGCTGGAGGCAAGAATATAGGCAAAGAGGAAACCGAGGAAGCGATGAAAAGCTTGGAGGAGCTTTATCCCGATGGCTTTACCAGAGGACATTTTTATAGAGGAGTGCTAATATAAATTGATAGCTTCAGATAAAGTCCTGGCAAAACTGGATTTTGGCGCAGTCAGAGAACGGCTTAGGAATCATTGTATGCTTCCCGGAGCGAAAGAATTAGCGGAAGCACTTGCTCCGGAGTCTGACCTGCGTACCGTAAGGGCGTTGCTCCGCGAAACGGACGAAGGGAAAATTCTCCTTAGGATTAACCCTTTGTTTTCAGTCAGGGGAGCGCGGGAAATTCGTCCTTATCTGGAAAGATGTGACCGGGGAGGAACCTTAAATCCGGAAGAATTACTGGAAATCAGAGATACGTTGAAAACTGCCCGCCGCCTAAAGAATACGCTGATAGATGGCGGTCAGTCTGGAAAAGATCAGTACAGCGAATTATATGCCCTCAGAGAAACGGTCGATGGGATTGTACCTCAGAAAGAGATAGAAGATGATATCTCCCGCAGTGTCTCCGAGGACGGGGATATCAATGACCGGGCTTCCGAAGAGCTGGCCAGACTGCGGAAAGCGAAAGGGATAAGTCAGCAGCGGATCAAGGAAAGCCTTGACGGTATTCTAAGAAATCCGAGCTATCAAAAGATGCTTCAGGACAATGTCATTACAAGCAGAGGGGACCGCTATGTGGTTCCGATTAAAATGGAATACAGTTCAGCTTTTCCCGGAATTGTCCATGATCAGTCAGCCAGCGGTGCGACCCTTTTTATCGAACCGATGGCAGTGGTCCAGCTCGGCAATGAACTGAGGGAGATCACCCTGAAAGAGAACAGGGAAGTTCAAAAGATTCTTCAGCAGCTCACAGCAAAAGTTACTGCCAGGATTCCGGAAATCCTGCTGTTGAATGAAGCCTTGATTAAGCTGGATTTTATTCTGGCGAAAGCCCGTCTAAGTGAAGATATGGAAGCCGGGTCACCGCTTGTAATGAATAAACAGGAGGTCAAGCTGATCGGCGCGAGACATCCTCTGCTCACCGGGCCTGTTGTACCGATATCCGTCGGACTGGGGATAGATGATCAATTTCTGATCATTACCGGCCCGAACACCGGAGGGAAGACTGTGACGCTGAAGACGATCGGCCTTATGGCGGTGATGATGCAGTCCGGGCTGCATATTCCGGCTGAAAGTGAATCACGGCTCGGGATCTTTACCCGGATTTTTGTCGATATCGGTGACGAGCAGAGTGTCGAACAGTCTTTGAGTACGTTCTCCGCCCATATGACCAATATTGTTGATATTACCCGGGAAGCCGACAGCTGTTCCCTAGTTCTGCTGGACGAACTTGGAGCCGGGACGGATCCGGGCGAAGGGGCAGCCCTGGCCATGGCGATTCTTGCGGAATTATTGGAGCGCGGGAGCTGCGGGGTGGCTACGACGCACTACGGCGCGTTAAAGACCTTTGCCTACAATACGCCTCGGGTAGAAAATGCTTCAGTAGAGTTTAATCCGGAAACGCTCAAGCCCACCTACCGCCTGCTGATCGGTATTCCCGGACGCAGCAATGCCTTATCGATTGCCCAGCGGCTCGGACTTGGCAGTGGCATTCTGGAAAAAGCCCGCTCCTTTATCTCTGAGCGGGATACGAAGGAGAGCGATCTCCTGGAAAACCTCGAGGATACGCAAAGAGAGATTGAACTTAAAAAACGGAGTGTGGAAGAAGAGCAGAAGAAGGCTGAATATAAAGCCGCGGAGCTGAAGAAAAAGAATCTGGAACTGGAAGAAAAATACGAAGATATTATCCGCAAAGCCAAAGAAGAGGCTGTCGACGTTGTCCGTCAGGCCAGACTCGAAGCCGAAGGTATCATCAAAGAAATCAAGGAAGCCCAAAAGAAAGAACGGCGTGAACAGGAAGCGGCTCTGGAGAAAACACGTCAGGGGCTGAAAAAACTCTCTGAAAAGGTGTATGAAACCGAGTATACCGGAAAAAACAAATCCGGACCGAAGCCCGGGCAAGTAGAACCGGGGCAAACGGTCTATATGCCCAATCTTAGACAAAAAGGCCAGGTCCTGCAAAAACCGGATAACAACAATGAAGTGTTGGTCCAGACGGGTATCTTGAAAGTCAGCGTTCCGCTGTCTGAAATCCGGTTGGTCGATGAGACAAGAAAACCGGAACACTTTGCAAAAACCATTCAAGGTACTTTCGGGCTGAGCAAAGCGGTAAATCTCAGAAGTGAAATCGACCTCCGGGGAAAACTGGTCGAAGAAGGCATCCTGATGCTGGATAAATATCTGGATGATGCTGTGATTACAGGAATTAATCAGGTCAGCGTGATTCATGGCAAAGGGACAGGCGCCCTGCGGGCAGGCATTCATCAGTTCTTGAAGAGACATCCCCATGTTGCTGCTTACCGCTTAGGTGAGTTTGGCGAAGGCGATTCCGGGGTCACGATCGTTGAATTAAAGTAACCCAAACTAGCCACAAAAAAAACACTGCCGAGGTTATCTAAACCATCGGCAGTGTTTTTTTGAGAGGATTATTAATTACTGATTTCCAACGTCACGGGATTTGACGGAGGACCCTCTGTAAAAGAGTCATTGTCCATCAGAACACCCCAGAAGGTGTAGGTTCCGGAGACTGCTCCGGCACCGAAAAGATCTAAACGGTATTGAATCGTCCTCTTGTTTCCGTCTTCTGGCACATACGTTTCAAGATAGGATTGTCCCGGTTTCTTGATATACAGCTTAACAGTATATTTTTTACTGTTATAGTTGGAAACCGGAAGCTGAACAACCGTGCTCGATCCGTCATAATACGGAGAAGATAAAGACAACTGAGGAATACTTGAATCTCCTGCCGGTGGAGTCTCACCGCTGGTAGAGCTGCCACTTTCATTCACGTATTTGTCCGGAGCCTTATAGGGGGCTTCGTCCGATGGCCAGGTCACATCTTTAGGCCGCCCCAGAACGTTCAGGCAAAGCCTCGATACGGCATTCATGCTGCCTACGGGGGCTAAAAGATTGGGGTTATTAGCATCGACCATCACTTGGACCCAAACATCACTAACTTTTGTTGGAACACTGTCTGCCGCACATATTTCTGATTTAACAAATTCTGAAGGAGTCAGACTGCTTGGCAGAAGACCTGATTTGGAATCGAATTTTACGGTTGTAAGCCCTTCGGGACGGCTGATACTTGACTGAACTGCCAGTCCTTCGTGGGCAACCGTCATGACCTGTTTCCAGATGCTGGCCGGGTAGCTGCCGCCATATACCTTATACAGGTAATGGCTTGTATCTGTCTGATCATACCCCATCCAGACAACCCCCGCGTATTTTGGGCTATAGCCGGCAAACCAGGCATCGGGATTACCGGACCTATTGCCAAATTTAGCAGGATCCAGGGATGTTGTGCCCGTCTTACCGCAGATATACCAATTGCCAATCCGGGCCTTTGTGCCGGTTCCGTAGGTTACAACGCTCCTAAGGAGATCATTCATCAAATAGGCAGTGGTTTCTTTCATCACTCTTTTCTCGGAAGGCGTGTTTTCGACCAATGTTTTACCATCGGGGCCTAAAACTTTAATAACACTGTAAGGTTCAGCTTTGACACCGTTATTGGCAAATGTTCCGTAAGCTGAAGCCATCTGCAGGGTGGAAATATCAAATGTCCCGAGGGCCATACTTAATACTTTGTCATTGTTGGTTAGGGAAAGCCCCAGATTATTCTTGGCGAACTGCCAGCCGTTTTCAACCCCGAGAGAGCTTAAAAGTTTTACGGCGTAAACGTTTACAGAGTCCTCAACAGCTTCGCGCATCGTGATCAAACCCCGCCAACCGGAAGTAATTGTGTCATAATCCGTCGGGGCCCAGACAGTGCCGTCACCGTTATTAAATTTAACGGGCATATCATCGAATACTGTTCCAGGATAATAACCGCCGTGTTCAAGTGCCGGCGCATAGACAACCAGTGGCTTGGCAGTCGATCCAGGCTGCCTTTTGGACTGGTAAGCGCGGTTCAAACCCATCGGGGTGTATTCCCGGCCGCCTACCATGGCTGCGATCGCCCCGCTATCGGGCTCCAGTACAGTCATCGCACCTTGAACGGAAGTCCCGTCCTTACTGTTAGCAGGGAAATTCTTGGAGTCTGCAAAAGCTTCCTCGGCTTTGGTCTGGATTTTTGAATTTACAGTCGTATAAATCTTTAAACCACCGCTATAGATCTGTTCAGGTGTAAAGCCATATTTAGCCTGAAGCTCGGAAATTACATAGTCAACAAAATAAGGGTGTTGTTTGTTGCGCGTTGCAATTTCGGGCATTTGGACATTCTTTTGTTTGGATTTAACCTGGTCAACAAACGTGAAAGGTGTATCGACATACTTGTCATAATCAGCCTGTGTAATAATGCCATTGTCTCTCATCACACCCAGGACGATCGTTCGTCTTGCTTTGGCTTTTTCCGGATAAAAGTATGGGTCATAACCGCTTGGAGCTTGAGGGAGGCCGGCCAGCATGGCGATTTCAGCCGGATTCAGATCCTTAAGCTCTTTGTTAAAATAAGTCAAAGAAGCGGTCCGGATTCCGAAAGACGATTCCCCTAAGTAAATCCGATTCAAGTAAAAGGTCAGAATTTCGTTCTTGGTGTACACATGCTCAATCTGAAGAGCTAGAACGGCTTCCTGGATCTTGCGCGAAAGCTTCTGCGCCGTCGGATCTTCAATAAAAGCGTTTTTGGCGAGCTGAATCGTGATGGTGCTGCCACCTTCGACGACTTCGCCGGCTTTCAAATTATTAAAAGCCGATTTGATAATCCGGATCGGGTCTGCCCCAAAATGTTTATAAAACCGTTTATCTTCCACCGCGATAAACGTTTCCTTCACAGTGTCCGGAATGTCTTCATAGTCGACCAGCAGTCTGTTTTCGGAGGAGTGAAGCTGGGCAATCGAATTTTGTTCATTGTCATAGACCACAGAGGATTGTTTCTGACCTGTCAGCAGCTCAACATCTAATTTGGGGGTTTTTGCAACAGCAACAATTAAGTAAATACCTAAAATCACAATAAGTAGAATGATGATAAGAAGAGGAATTCTGAAGTAGGGTGTATTAAAAAACTTTTTTTTCTTTTTGACAGGGTGAACCCGCCTGTTTTTCTGATCTGCATTACGGTTATGATAATCATTGTTATTAGCCATTTTTTGCCTCCTAGATAAAGACTTATTAATAAGCATTTAGATTAATAAGCTCAAAACATTATATCATATTTTAAAGGCTGTAAAAACAGTATCAATTTGGTAAGAGGTTGATATAAAATTTATATTTCTTTATAATATAAGATGCTTAAAGCGCAAAGAACTTTATATAGCACCATGTCAGCTCCAAATTTTATATATTCTGGTGGTGTATTTGATAAATTAATTTTATTATCCTTTATAAGGAAGATAAGGTACTTAAAGTTATATCGAAGAATGGAAGGAATGTTTTGAATTGATCAATTTAGACAAAGAAGTACAAAGACAAATGGAGATATTAAGAACAGGTGCTGCTGAGATTGTGCCGGAGGATGAACTGAAAGAAAAAATAAAGAATTCCCTTTTGTCAAATAAACCGCTGACGGTTAAGCTTGGGCTTGACCCGACGGCTCCAGATATTCATTTGGGACATACTGTTCCTTTGCAGAAAATGAGACAGTTCCAGGATCTGGGGCATCAGGCAGTGATCATCATCGGAGATTTTACGGGCAGGATAGGTGATCCTACGGGAAAATCCGAAACTAGAAAGGCATTGACCGAAGAAGAAGTGCTTCGGAATGCGGAAACCTATAAAGAACAGATATTTAAAATTCTCGATCCCGCTAAAACAAGGATTGAGTTTAATGCCACCTGGCTTTCAAAGCTCAATTTTGAAGAGGTCATTAAGTTAGCTTCCAATTGTACGGTTGCCAGAATGCTGGAAAGAGATGATTTTGCCAAGAGATATCAGGAGGAACGGCCGATCAGCATTCATGAATTCTTTTACCCGTTGATGCAGGGCTATGACTCGGTAGCGCTGCAAAGCGACGTCGAACTAGGAGGGACAGACCAGAAGTTTAATTTACTTATGGGCCGTACGCTGCAAAAAGATTATGGGCAATTACCGCAGGTTGCTTTAACAACGCCAATCCTTGAGGGACTTGACGGCGTTCATAAAATGAGTAAAAGTCTTGGTAATTACATCGGAGTCTATGAAAGCCCCAGAGAAATGTTTGGAAAAACGATGTCTCTGCCGGACGAATTGATGATTCGCTATTTCGAATTGGTCACAAAAGTGCCTGTTGACGAAATTCGCCGTCTCGAAAAGGGCCTTGCTGACGGCAGCGTTCATCCGCGTGACTTAAAAATGCGTCTGGGATGGGAGATTGTCCGAATTTATCATGGAGATGCCGAAGCCGATCAGGCAAAAGACGAATTTATTAAAATGTTTCAGAAAAAAGAAGCACCAGATGAGATGCCTGAATTTAGCCTTGCGGAACTTGGTGCATCGAAGGACGGCACGATCGAACTGGTTACGCTGATGGTCAACGCAGCACTTGCCCCGAGCAGGGGAGAAGCCAGAAGACTGGTTGAACAGGGCGGAGTGAAGCTTAACGATGAAAAGCTCTCAGATTCGCAGGCTGCCATTCGTCTTTCGGCCGGTGATATCTTGAAGGTCGGCAAGAGAAAATTTATTCGAATTAGATCGTAGGATCGTATTAATTAAAAACGATCATTTTTCTAGAGACAAAGAACGCTCATTAATTCTTCTTCATATAATAAAATCATCAGCAACAGAAACAGTATTTTTTGGACATCATAATTAATAGCGCTGATGATTTATTAATAATAAAACCGATGGACAGAAATAATTTTGAACTGGCCGAATAGCTGCAAAGAACACTTCTGCATAATGTATAACAAAAGGTGAGCGGTCAAAGTAAATGCAACCTTTGACAGAGTAAATATAGTGGGGTTTCATTGAGTCTGTCAAAATACTGGGAATAACAGGTATAGTACCTGTTAAAAATAGCCGATTCAGATTATATGGAG
>NZ_MCHF01000052.1:0-13229 GCF_001707455.1 Dehalobacter sp. TeCB1
ACTCAAAGATTCCCGCAGAACACATCCTAAAGTTCTTGTCGGAATATTGCCAGACTAAATGCAATCACTCCCCCATGGGGGAGTGAAGAAAAAGGAGACTTTCGATTGTAAGACTTAATGCCACTATCCTGTTTGAAGATTTAAATGCAATCACCCAGTAATGTATAGGTTGCATTTACAAAGTCAATTGAGGAGGGAATGTATAATTGACAAAATTTTCAAGTAGCTATGTATTTTAACTTCAATATGGTATATAATATAAGCAAAGAGGAATCATGCAGTAACATGATTCCTCACAACAGCCGCTTTAAGGGCGGTCGGCAGATGAATACGGATAGACCGCTATCCATGTGAGTTGGGCGGTCTATTTCCGTTTGTGGAAAGAAAGTATCAAAACCACCAATGTTCCGAAGGATATCATCAGTGTTAATGTTTGATATACTTCCATGGCATCACCTCCTTTCCGGAGGGAATGCCGACCGCCCTGCACGCCATCTGTTGCAGGGTTATTATAACATAAATTACCAGAATAAACCATATAATAACATAAAAGATGCTGCGTATAACTTGCAGCATCTTTTTGCAATTTATTGTAAAAAAGAAAAGGAAATAGAAAAATAAAAGAGAATTAAACAAAATTGGGTATTTTAGCCAAGTGAAAATATAGGGCTATGAAATGTTTAAGGGTGTAGTTCAAAAACATCAAACCAATCAATTGATAGTGGGTTGAGACGATGGAAGAAAAGAAAATAACACAGGTTACTGCAGCGATCCTGCGACAGGATGAAAAAATCTTAATCTGTCAGCGAGACAACAGCGGCAGCTGTCCACTGCTCTGGGAATTCCCGGGCGGGAAGCTGGAAGAAGGGGAGACTCTAGCCGAATGCTTGGTTCGGGAATGCCAGGAAGAACTGGGCGTGACGATACAGGTCGGAGAGGTTTTTGCTGAGAGTCGGCATACTTATGGAGATAAAGAGATGTGCTTTACTTTCTTTGAGGGACGGATTGTTGAGGGGGAGCTGGAAAGAACGGTGCATCAGGATATACGGTGGGTGAGGGCGGAGGATTTGGGAAGGTATACGTTTTGCCCGGCGGATGTGGAAGTGGCGGAGAGGTTGGGAAAGGCAAGCAAGATGGTGAGAATAGTCCTTAAATGAAAGTAGGATTATGTATATAATGGGAAATTGACTAAAAGTCATAAAGTACATTTGATGATACCAATTAGATTTTTAAATACAAAATATTTTTGTTTGTAATATTAAATCAATAACAGATAGCGCCAAGAACCAACCATCCGTTGCTAGATAGAAATGCGATTTTGAGGAGGATTTCAAATGGAATGGGGAAAGCTTCTAATGCCTTATCGTTTGGGATGTCCCAAAGAAAAATGCGCTCATAGTCCGGATAGGAATGAATTTCTCAGAGATTTTGACCGCATAATTTTTTCTGCTGCGTTTAGAAGACTAAATGGGAAAACACAAGTCTTTCCATTTCCCGAAACCGATGTAATTCATACAAGACTTACACATAGTTTAGAGGCAGCATCTGTGGGAAGATCATTAGGTACTATTGTCGGAAATGAATTAAGTAAGAAAGACCCCACTATTCAGCAGCTACAATTCGGTTCAGTTGTTTGTGCAGCTTGTCTAGCGCATGACATCGGGAATCCACCTTTAGGGCATTCTGGGGAAAAGGCAATATCTGAGTTTTTCAACAGTGAACGTGGTGACGAAATAATGAAAGGCATTAATCCTAATGAAAGAGCTGATTTTCAGAACTTTGAAGGTAATGCGATGGGATTTCATATCCTAACATACAGCAATCCCCAAAAGACAAATGTGGCTGGTGGTCATGGATTAACTTATCCGACTTTGGCTGCGTTCACAAAGTATCCGAGACCCATTAACATTTATAATGAGAAAAAAGTTGCTAGTGAGAAAAAAGCTGGCCTATTTCAATGTGATGTAAACGTATTTTCTGAAATTGCAAAAGATTTAGATATAAATATTAAGGAAGATGGTGGAAGATGGTATCGTTATCCATTGGCTTTTTTAACAGAAGCTGCAGATGACATATGTTATGGCGTTATAGATCTTGAAGATGGCTATAAGCATGGACTTATCTCATTTGAAGAAGCGTCTAGCTTATTTATTGAAGTATGTAAAGCTTCATCCGGTGATACGGATATTAACAACTTAACCAACATTTTAAATGAGAGAGAAAGAATAGGTTACCTTCGGGCTAAGGCTGTGAATAGCTTAATTTATCAAGTTACTGATGTTTTTATTAAGAATGAAAGGGATATTCTTTCCGGCAAATTAGATAAGCAAATATGTAAACTCATTGAATCAAATGAAGTAATGGAGAAGATAGGGCAAATATCAAGTGCTAAGATTTATTCACATCTGCCAGTTATACAAATTGAAGCTGCAGGTTTCGAAGTATTACCTGGTTTACTTGATATATTTCTTTCTGCCTTAAAAGAAAATACGAAAGAAAGTAGCAAAAAGATATTACAGCTAATACCTGAAGAATATAAGTTTGATTTTGATAAACAGCCTTATGATGCAATCTTAAGTATTACATCTTACATTGCAGGAATGACTGATACATTCGCTGTGGATACTTATAGAAATCTTCGTGGCATTAAACTTCCAAACTATTAAACTGTTCAAATTCGCAATATCAATAATAATGGGCAGTACCGAGTTATGCGTGATATAGCAATAATGGGAATCTTAAGCCACATATTCTTACATACAAAGGAAGGTGAATTCGTTGGAACTTGCTGACACTTATAGCAGAATACCCCATGACCTGTCAGGCTCGATGAGCAAGAATCGCTTTCGTCAAGAGTTATTCTGGGGAATAAGCAAAATGTTTGACCTCCTCGATAGGGAGAATTTTTGTATTGTTTTTGACTACAAGTGTGATATCGAAATACATCTTAGCAATTCCATTGAATTCTACCAGATTAAAACGCATAAGGTGCAGTCGCCCTATAAATTCACTGCATTAAAAAAGATTGATGGGAAGCAGAGCATCATAGCAAAGCTTTATCTTCTTAAAGACGCTTCATCGCCAGATGTACCAATCAAGTGTGCGTTGGTATCCAATGCTTTCTTTCAGATCGGTAAAACCCCGAAAGCCGACGTTGAGACTTTCTGTTTTACTGATTTGGATGACACAAGCCAGAAAACGATAATGAAAGCACTACAGAATGAGCTAAAACGCAGCAATGTCGATTTAAATAATCTTCACTACATATATACATCTATGAATTTACTTTATCCGCAAAATGACCTTAAAGGTAAAATAATAGGCAGTTTTGAGAAAATCAAAGGTTGTGAACCAATTAAACCAAATGCTTTATATCGATTAATTGTTGATACTGTGGAGGAAAGAGCATGTTATGAATTGTCAGCCTTTAATTACGATGAGTTGGTGAAGCGAAAAGGTATTACAAAATCAGAGCTCGATAACATGCTTGACCGACATATGGAAAAAGCTGATGACTCTGTTGAGCAGGTCCGTGTGCTCATTGATCAACGGCAATTGACAATTAGAGAAAAAGGAAAGCTCAAAGCAGCTTTGGCGAAAATTGTTGAGCTCGAATACTCCGCAAAGGAACTCCAACAAAGCGAAAAAAAGATATCTGGATATATTAAAGAAATAGCAACTGACGTCACAATAGAGCAAATGGCGGATATACTTCTGCAGCAATTTGGCTCGAGATTCTCAATCGAATACAGCCAAGAGGAAAAGTACGTTTTTTTGCTTTTGATCATCAAGCGTTGGGAGGGCGGAAAATATGCGTAAGCTTGTTTTTAAGGAACTGTTTCTTTTTTCGAGTATTGAAAAGAAAGCAAGAAAAATTGAGTTTTCACTTGGCAAGACGATGATCACTTCCAGTTCGACAGATGGTACGGACAGAGGAAAATCTGTTATCATGAAATCACTGTATCATGCCATGGGCGCAGACTGCTTTTTTGAGGATAAATGGGACGATGCAAGCAAGACGTACATACTCTCATTTGCGATCGGTGATGACGGATATTATATATTTAGGCATAATAAGCTTTTTAAAGTTTTCGACGCCAATAAAGACTTGATGTTTACGTCTGTCTCTCGTCATGAACTGGCAGAGCGATTATATGAGTTATTCCACTTTGCAGTGAAACTCCCCAAGAGAAATAATAATGAGGATGACGAACCGATCGAAAGGTTGGAAGTTACTCCTCCCGCCTACAATTACCTCTTAAACTTTGTTGATCAGGATAAACAAAACGGATCGCAATTCGCTTCTTTTCAGAGGCTTAGTGAATATCCTGACTTTAAGGAAAACGTTCTTTATTACCATTTCGGAGCATTCGACGATAATTATTACAGCTTGATCCAGCAGCAAGAAAAAATAGAGACCGAAGGCAAAAGACTATCAAAAGAACAAGACATGATGCTTATGATGCTTGACAGAGTTTACGCAAGCATTAACGATGTTTCATATTCGATGGATATTGAACATCTTCGCGCCGACGTAAGCCGAACGAAAGATAAATACAACACGATTGCCCACACGCTTAATGATCTTCGTCAAAAGTTAGTTAACTTTCGCAATGATAGGGCTGATCTGGAATATCATCTACGTGCATTGAGTCTTCTTGATAAGGAAAACGAAAAGCAGATTGCTGCTCTAAAAGAGCATATTTGCCCTCTTTGTAAATCCAATCTTGATGACACTATGGATATTCGTATAAAACGCTATAATACAGGCGACGACATCATTTTGCTCAGTAGTGACATTCAGTACAGCATTGGAGAAATCGATCGAAAAATTACGGTTGTTGAAGCGGAATACTCAAACTGGCTAATAAAACTGGAAGAATACGAAGCTTCAATAAGCATCAAATCCACCGAAATTAATGATGTTATGCGTCACAAAGGATATATTGACATCAAAGAAAAAATCTCAGACGATCTTCACGCCGTGCAAGGATCAATTGCCACGAATGAAGCTGACGCAAAGGTAGTTAAAAAGAAACTACGTAAATACAGCGATGCAAAGAAAAAGATAAATGAAAGATATTACACACTTATGCTCAGCGACAAAAATTGGTTCGGGCTTGAAGGTATTGATTCAAAAAGCTTTGAAAATATCAAGCGGACATTTTCGGCTGGAGGTAGCAACAACCCTATCTCCACAATTATTTGGTATGTAAATTTGATCCAGTTAAAGCACGAGTTCAATCCCGATGCTATTAATTTTCCTGTCGTATTTGACAGTCCTAATAATGCTGAGACCGACGATGAAAAAAGGAACCAGATTTACAAGTATATTTGCGAACGCATTTCCTCAAACCAACTTATTGTCTCTGGAATTGGATTTACTGAAGAAGCTAGTAATGTCCATTTTGACAAAGTGATTACGCTCGCAAATGAAAAATATGAATTACTCTGCGAAGAGGATTATATAGAGAATGTTGATCTGCTTCGCGAACTTAATAATAGGTAACTTTGATTTGAATAGAAGGTATAAATAAAAACTCATTTTGTACGATTAAGAGCGATAATCTATATAGAGTCCCAAAATACTAGAGCAGTTCAGGAGTAATATATGAAAGGAAGAAAATCATGCCAAAAGGAGACAAATATCTCGGACTAAAGAAATTCTTAATCCGGATAGCCAATGATTAACCTATTTTTTTAGGAAATTGAGCACATAATTCATGACAAGTTACCTCTTTCGGCATATAAACACTCTGAAGATCAGTGGTCAAATAACATAGGCAGTATCATGGCTTAATGAAGGTATGAAACGGATTATGTGACTTCCCATTATGTTTTATTACCCTACTAAAAGTTGCATAGTTACAAACTGCTTATTATCCATATTATCTGATTCTATTTCTTGATTAACATAAGATAATAACTTTCCGAAAAGAGCTGCATTTATTGGATTCTCACGAAAATTACGTCTACAAAACTGAAGTCAACTGGTCCTTATTAACCGAAGGCCTTACCCTGCCCGTAGAAAATCAGGTCATTTTTGCCCGTAACATGGGGAAATTTTTACATAGAGGTGAGGTCAAACCTATTACCTTATACCTCAACGGAAAGGGATATCGCGCCCAAATACGTAATGTAAATTTTGATTCCAGATTCAATAGGAAAAATGATACTCTCCAAATTCGATATACAAGAAACGGCCATCTTGCCCAAGCTCTAAAGGCTTGTTTCTCCAAAAGCTATAATTATATTAAGGCTCAAAGAGAAATCCGCCTTAGAGATAACCGGTCAATCATAAAACTGCCTGAAGGATATAAGGAATATCTGGCGATTTATACTACCGCCTATGAGGATACCTATATATTGGAGACTATCGAAGCCGAAGATATTATCTCAATTAAGAAAGCAGTCCAAAACCAGTCCGAGTTAGCCATGGAAGCAAAATTTAATTATGACATAGAAGATAAAACCGCAAGTATTTTTGAAGATGAAAGAATATTAAAGTTCCGTAAGCTCAGCCGGAAAATCGGCGAAAACTTAAAACTGTTCTATGATTACAGGTGCCAAATCTGTGGGCAATATGTCGGTGAAGAATATGGTGCAAAAGTTGCCGAAGCGCATCATATAGACTACTTTGTCCAAAGCCTTAACAACGACGCGAATAACCAGCTAATCGTATGCCCTAATCATCACAGTATCATTCATGAGACCAACCCGGTATTCAACCGTAAGAAGCTAATCTATTTGTACCCTAACGGAGTTCAGGAAGGCCTGATGCTTAATCAGCATTTGCATTTGTAGGAGGAAAAAATGCAAGACCATATTATTGCATACACAAAAGTGAAATTTTACCCATTGAGTCCCATCAAAACCCAATGAAGGATAAGGCCGATTGCTTATGAAAATGGTATATCCCGGCATTCATCATAGCTATCAATGATAGTGATAACTTTTCAGCAATCTATGGCCAAATATGAATTAATTGCTCCCTTTGCAGAACAGCCAAGGCAAAAGGTGATTAAAGAAGCTTATAAGCTTCAAGTACCTATTACGTGGACATTTTCTTGTAATGCCATTGGTAGCAACCATTGCTTACTGTGTAGAAGTTGTTATGAACGGGAAGAAGCGCTAAAATTATATGAAAAACTCTCACAGGAGGAGTCGTCATGAAATTAATAATAATTACTTACTTTAGTTGTTAAATCCTAGGAAATTTAGTAAATAAAAATAATCAAAAGTTGATCTACATGTGAAAGCATCAACAATAAGAAAATTAAGCAAGTAATAATGTAGCTGTTGGTTAATACGGGTTCAAAAATATTTACATACCTGTACTATTGAAGGTCATAATTGATTTTGAGAACTGTCTTCCTCGAAATTGAATTAACTAATAAGTTAATCTGGATGATATAATAAGACCATCTAAGAGCAGGAAAATGTTCTCGCCTTATTTATTAAAAGAAGGAGAAATCTATTATGAACTATATTCATGCACAGGAAGCTCATATAAATATGGCATCTCTTACCGACGCGTACAGGTGCTGTTTAAGCAGAACATATTCCCGATGTGGAAAGGCTTGAGAGGTTTGAGATATTCATAGATCACATTGAAACCACAATAGCATCAAAGGAGAAGCAATCCAATGCCAACTCTTGAATGGATAGGAAAAGATAAAGTTATCAACCATCACTTGGAAGTACCGTACCGGGTGTTGGAGCATCAGTATACTTACATTGGCAATAGACAGACCGAAGAAGAAATCACGGATGGAAATAAAATTATCCGTGGGGATAATCTGGAAGCGTTGAAAGCTCTTCTCCCACAGTATGAGGGTAAAATTAAGTGCATCTATATTGATCCTCCTTACAACACAGGCAATGAGGGTTGGGTATACAATGACAACGTGAATGACCCTAAAATTAAAAAGTGGCTGGGCGAGGTAGTCGGTAGAGAAGGAGAGGATTTGAGCCGCCATGATAAGTGGCTGTGCATGATGTACCCTCGGCTCAAGCTATTACAGCGATTGCTTGCTGACGCTGGGGCGATATTCATCAGCATTGATGATGCAGAGTTGGCGAATCTGCGCCTTATATGTGACGAGATATTCGGAGCAAATAATTTCATCGATACTGTTATTTGGGAAAAAAGGTATAGCCCTCAAAATGCGGTACAATGGTTTTCTGAATCTCATGATTTTATTATTGTCTATGCCAAAAACAAAGAACAATGGCATCCAAACCTTCTTAACCGAACAGATGAAATGAATGCGCGTTATAGAAACTTAGATAATGACCCAAGAGGTATATGGAAACCCACAGATTCCACTGCACAGGCAGGACATGGTACAGATAGTCAGTTTTATGTATTGACAGCTCCCAACGGCAAAGAACATAATTTGCCAAATGGTAGATGTTGGGTCTACACCAAAGAAGTTATGAATAGAATGATTGCTGAAAATCGCGTTTGGTTTGGTAATAGTGGTAATAATATGCCAGCTATAAAGCGTTTTTTATCAGATGTCAAAAAGGGAATGTCTTGTAAAACAATTTGGCCTTATCAGGAGGTTGGACATAATCAAGAAGCAAAAAAAGAAATAAAAGCTATTTTCCCTGAATCTATACCATTTGATACACCAAAGCCTACACGTTTAATGGAACGCATTCTTCACATTTCGACCGATCCAAACTCCATTATCCTTGACTCCTTCGCTGGGTCCGGTACGACTGCCCATGCCGTCCTTAATATGAATAAAGCAGACGGCGGCAACCGAAAATTCATTCTCGTTGAGATGTTGGACTATGTCGAGAATATCACCGCTGAGCGTATGCGCCGTGTTATCGACGGTTACGGCGAAGGCAAGGCTGCTGAAGAAGGCACAGGGGGCAGTTTTGGCTTTTATGAGTTAGGAGAGCCGCTACTAAACACTGACCAAACACTCAATGAAAGAATACCTGCTGAAAAAATCCGGCAATATGTGTTTTTCATGGAAACCAAACAACCTATGGGAGCACCCAGTGAAAATGAGCCTTATCTGCTGGGCTGTCACATAAATACTGCCTACTACTTTTACTATGATAAAGATCGTATCACGACACTCAATTATGAATTTTTATCCTCAGTACAGACCCAGGCGGAAGGCTATGTTATTTATGCTGATTTGTGCGCACTATGCGATGGGGAATTAAAGCAATACGGCATTACCTTTAAAAAAATACCCCGCGACATTTCCAGGCTATAAGGAGATGACGATATGGAACTGAAAAATTATCAGAAAAAGACAATTAGTGATCTTGACTCTTATCTTTCTTTTTTAAACTCAACTCATAATATGATAACAGCGTATCAAGAGCATTGGAACGCACAAGATGTTCGGATTGGATTTGGTGGAGTGCCGCAGTATCGGGATACTATCCCCGGCACACCGCACGTTTGCTTCAAAGTGCCTACCGGCGGCGGAAAGACGTTTATGGCCTGTGCTTCGGTAAAACCTATATTTGACGCTATGCCCATGGGTAAACCGCGTGTGGTGGCTTGGCTTGTGCCCTCCAATTCTATTTTGGAGCAAACCATTAAGACCCTGTCCGATGTCAATCATCCCTATCGCCAGCGGTTGGACTTCGACTTTGCTGGGCGAGTGGTGGTATATACCAAGGAACAGTTATTGAGTGGTCAGGGCTTCAATCCGACCGCTGTACGGGAACAGCTTTCAGTCTGCATTCTCAGCTATGATTCCATTCGGAGCAATAAGAAGGACGGCCGCAAGGTCTATCAGGAGAACAGCCAGCTTGCGCCGTTCACCAAGTCATTCACCAGTCCGGAAACAATGATTGCCGATATCGATGATACGGCGCTGATACAAGTGTTGAATCAGCTGTCTCCGGTAGTAATTGTCGACGAAAGCCACAACGCCCAGTCGGATTTAAGCGTTGAGATGCTCAATAATCTGAATCCTTCTTTTGTGCTGGATTTAACCGCAACACCTAAAAGCAACAGTAATATTATTTCCTATGTGGATGCTCGCGAGCTGAAAAGCGAAAACATGGTCAAACTGCCCGTGGTGGTGTACAATCGTACCTCTCGCCAGAGTGTGATTGCTGATGCCATTCAGCTTCGTGGCAGCATTGAGCAGCAGGCACTTGCGGAAGAAGCGGCAGGAGGGGCTTACATTCGCCCGATCGTGCTTGTTCAGGCTCAGTCGAAAGTTCATGAGGACAGCGAGACCTTTGACAAAATCAAGACTAAACTTATTGATATGGGGATTCCGAACGAGCAAATTGCGATTAAGACCGCCAATATTAATGAATTAAAAAATGTCAATTTAATGAGCCGAGCTTGCCCTATCCGCTATATCATCACGGTCAATGCGTTGAAAGAGGGCTGGGATTGCCCCTTTGCTTATATTTTGGCCTCGCTGGCCAACAAGACCTCCGCCGTGGATGTAGAACAGATTTTAGGGCGCATTTTACGTCAACCGTACGCCAGGCGACATCGTGCTCCGCTTCTGAATACCTCCTATGTACTGACCAGTTCGAATGATTTCCGTGATACGCTGGAAAACATCGTGAAAGGTTTGAATAAGGCAGGATTTTCCCGAAAAGATTTTCGCCTAGGAGGAGAAACACAGACATCTTCGATTCCCGAACCGGGTAAACCTGAGCAGCCTGACTTACTTGGAGCTCTCGCGCCGGAAGAGGACGATTTTGAAGATATTGCACCAGAGGCTGTTCGTGCAGTGTTAGAAGGCGGCGTGACAGATGCCGGTATTGCAGGGATGCTGGATGAAGCGCAAAAAAAGGCCGAAGAATATAATGCCGTGCTGACTGGCAGTGAAGGCTCCGGTCTGTTTGGAGGAGAGTTGGGCGAGATGATGAATCAATGTAAAATACAGGAGCAATTTTCAGATGAGGCCCTTAGCCTGCAAATACCGCAACTTTTCCTCAAAACCGCCCCCAGCCTTTTCGGTGGAGAATATACGCTGCTTACCAAGGAGGCACTCAGCGATGGGTTTTCGCTCAACGGACAGGATGCTCAGATCAGCTTTGAACTTGCAACGGGTGAGATGTATCGCGTTGATATCGACAAGTTTGGTGAAGCTGTGCCAAAATATCAGCTGGCATCCAAAGCGGAAAGCGAATACTTGCGAGAACGTCTGGCCAGGCTTCCGGAAGAGGGTAAAACCAAGCTTTGTACAAGCATGATATGCAATCAGATTAATCGAAGCAATCAACTTGCCGCAACAGAAGTTAACGAATACGTTACTCGTATTATAAAGAAAATGACAGAGGACGAGCTTGCTGCTTTGGAGACTTCCGTTTCGACCTATGCTCGCAAAATTCAACAGAAAATTGAAACGTTGGAGGATATCTACAGAGAAAATCGCTTTGATCGGATGTTGGATGGAGGCGCGATTGTCTGTCGTCCTACTTATGTATTACCAAAAGTGATCACTCCAGTAGACAGTACGGAGTCGATCCCCAAGTCGCTTTACGATGCCGAAAAGAACGATATGAACGACTTTGAGTTTCGTGTTATTAATACTATCGTTTCATTAGATAATATCAAATGGTGGCACAGGATTGCAGACCGTAAGTCTGGCGAGTTTGTCTTAAATGGTTTTATCCATCATTACCCCGATTTTATGGTGATGACCAAAAGCGGCATTTTAATATTGCTTGAAACGAAGGGCGATTATTTAGCAAACGACGAGAATAAAGCGAAACTCAATCTGGGCCGCAAGTGGCAAGCACAGTCCGGAACACAATATCGGTATTTTATGGTGTTCAAAGATAAAAACCTGAAGGTTGATGGGGCATATATACTAGACGAATTTGTGGAAATGATAAAGGGGTTGTAAACTCGTTAGGAGGTGCAATGCTTAATTTACTACAAAGTACATTTGATACTTACGTGCTTTGGGAAATTAATGTTTCTTAGAACTACAAACACTACGTTCATAATTCCTACAGATAATGGCAAATTTGATCCAGAAGATGACGACTATATTAGTAAGGAAGCTTACGGTGGTGGATGTGGACTGAATAATTTGCAAAATACTGTTGTTAATAGAAGACCAATCGCAATTTGGAACATTCGAAAATTTAAAGCAGACTATTAGTTATGTATATAAAACAAATCTCCCCTTGCCTTAAGGGGAGATTTGTTAAGTGAAGAATAACTCAGTTCTAATTGTTTTTTGACGACGATTCAGAATATAAATCTAACATTTTTAATATGAGTTGGAGATCATTATTCGAAAGTTTTTTTAGTCGATTAACGATTTGATATATGACTAAATCTTCATCAAGAAATGAAAAAGAGAAAAATTCATTTAATTCTATTCCTAAACTGGATAATATTTTGTCAAGGGTTTCCAAAGTTATATTTTTCTCGCCACGCTCTAATTGACCAATATATGTAGGATGTAGATCAGAATAGCTACCTAATTCTTCTTGACTTAATCCTTTTTCTTTTCTGGCAATTCTTAGGCGTTCTCCAATTAGTTTTGATAAATCACTCATATAGACACCTCAAGTTTATCATATCTTTTCAGGTATTCCTTACCAACAGACTATAAGTATTAAATAATATATAAATATATACTATAGTATTGATTAATGCGCCTTTTTCACATAAAATAGTATTTGTTTAAAAATTTATCTTAAACAAGGTGGTATAAAATGGCGGATTACAAAACGATGTATATGAAATTGTTCAATAAAGTAACTGCAATTATTGAGGAACTTCAGGAGGTACAGCGGCAAACGGAGCGGATGTACATAGAAAGTCCCAAACCGGAAATTGCCCTGTTTGAGCGGGAGCAGGTTGTGATAGGCTCAATTCAGAAGGAATAGATGGGACTCAATGATTCCATCAAGGCTAGAGATCTGTTTTTCGATGAGGTGGCGGCTTATCTTTATCAGTTGGATTTCAATAAGGAGCAATTTATTAAAATACTGGAGATGGGTGACGTAGATGTGCAAAATGTTATTACAACATGGCAGTTAAAACAAAAATCGAATGGACCGAAAATACCTGGAATCCTGTGACAGGCTGCACCAAAATATCTGATGGCTGTAAGAATTGCTATGCTTATCGTATGTAAGCGTAAACTCTAGCGGCGTAAAAAAGAGGCCGCCGTAACCAGCAGGCTCGCGTCATATAAAAATCATTCGTCGCATTTGCTCTTAGCATACGGTACTCGGCAATGCTCAGGAGCATTTGCCGG
>NZ_MCHF01000053.1:0-6042 GCF_001707455.1 Dehalobacter sp. TeCB1
ACCACCCGTTCCCATCCCGAACACGGAAGTTAAGACCTCCTGGGGCGACGATACTGCAAGGGAAAATAGCACGTTGCCAGGTAATTAAGAACAGAGCATCTATTTTGGTGCTCTGTTTCTTATTTGCTTTCCATGAATAATTCAGTATACTATAGGGTAAATTGATTGAGAAATAGCAGTAAATGGAGAGTAAATGATGGATACACTTCGGACTAAAGAAAATCAGCCCGTGAATAATGGTGCAGACGATAACTATTTATTTTTTTCCAGCCTGGAGCTCATTGACTATTTTGTTAATAACTTAGCAGATAAAGACATCAGAACTCAAACGAAAAGAATACTTGAGATGGCCAGAGTTTTTATGAGAAAAAAAGATTTTAAGCTGGAAGATATTTATTCAGTACTCATTATGGTTAAAAATATCGGACTTGGTTCCCAGATTGATGAAGTCTTTTCTTTATATTTTAAAGAAGGAAATTACCCTATTCGGGTTTTTATTCAAATTGCAGATTTAGAAAGCACAGCCGATGTTGAACTGGAATTTTCAGCCTATCGGGGCCAAAAAAAATATATCAATAACGGAAAGCTTTTTCTGTCTGAAGGGCCTTTCTCACAAGGGGTTATCATAGAAAATTATTATCACGGTTCTGCTATACAGCCCTTTTCTTCACTTGACCAAAGGCTTATTGAGGGTGACTTCAAGCAGGCTGTCAGGCAGTGCTTGGAGAACCTGAAGAATACTCTGGAGTCCGCAGGGAGCAGTTTAAATCAGATTTATTCTTTTATGGTTTATTTAAAAGATTTGAATGCACTTCCCGAGGTTGAAGAGATCGTCGGACAGTATATCTCTAATCAGAGTGAAATACTCCAAGACGCGATAAAGATTGAGCAGTTTAAGGGCAATCATAATATCGAAATTGCTTGTTCTGCTTATTTGTGCTAATTATATTGGGATTTATTACCTATTTTTATTTTTGATAGAATTCTAAGACAATTTTAAGAGCAGGCTGGTAATCTGATTATCAAGATTTAATATTAGCCGTTTCTTGTTCTTTTGTCATGGTTATATTACTATATTAAAGGCAAGGAAATGATTCAAAAATCTAACGTGTTTATTTAAAATGCTTGTTTGAATGAAGGAGAATTTGATGGAATTTATTACGAGTTTGATTGATATTGTCTTACATATTGACAAATACCTGGATATGTTGGTCCAAACGTACGGTGTCTGGGCGTATCTGATTATCTTTTTAATCATTTTTTGTGAAACCGGACTTGTTGTAACACCGTTTCTGCCGGGGGATTCTTTGCTTTTTGTCATCGGGGCTCTGGGAGCAACAGGGGCGATGGATATTAAATTTGCTTTTATCCTACTGCTTATTGCGGCAATCGCAGGAAATACGCAGAATTATTTCATTGGAAGATTTTTTGGACAGAAAGCCTTCAATTGGAAAGACAACAGACTCTTTAAAAAGAAATATCTCATTCAAACCCATAGTTTTTATGAAAAACATGGCGGGAAAACGATTTTTATTTCACGGTTTTTACCAATTATCCGGACATTTGCACCATTTGTCGGAGGGATCAGCAACATGAGGCTGTGGAAGTTCATGCTCTACAATATATGTGGGGCTTTGGCCTGGATTTCACTTTTTGTGATGGGCGGATATTATTTTGGGAACATTCCGACAGTCGAACAGAACTTTTCATTAATCATTTTTGCGATTATTTTCATCACTGTTTTACCAAGTGTCATTTTTGCTCTTCGCCAAAAGTTTTCGTCGTAAAGGTGCATTCAGGAGGATAGAAAAATGGCTGATAATATTAAGGAAATTGAACAATACGAAGATGCAGAGATCATAGTTGAGCCACAGGAGATGGAGCGCTGGCAGAACAAGGCTAAAGACTATGTGGACAACCCTGTAAAGACGGAAAATTTGCTTACTGAAGCTCTGAAAAAAGCGGATAACAATAAAAACCGCGATGTAATCCAGAATATCTGGGATAAAATTCAGTTGCTCTTTTCTTTATTAAAAGACTGGTTAAACGGTGATTACAGAACGATCTCCAAAACGGCCATAATTTCTGTCATTGCCGGGCTTATCTATTTCGTATCCCCTGTTGATCTTGTTCCTGATTGGATTGCTGCACTGGGACTAGTCGATGATGCTGCTGTTCTTGGGCTAATATTCAACCAGTTAGACAAGGAATTGACCAAGTATAAAAAATGGAAAAGCCCTGAGTTCTAATATACAATAGGACAACGATAGACAACGATAGAATTAATGACATGAGAAACACAAACAACCCGAGAATTAAATCCCGGGTTGTTTTTATTATATTTAGTGGGGTTGATCAGGAGTATTGAATCTTGGCGCTTGGGGGTCTTTAAGTTCATTGAAGTACTTTCCAGGTGTTGAGAGATCAAAGTATACCTTGGAATCCTGAGTAACTCCCCAGTCTTGGAGTGAGCCTGTATTCTGGAGCATATTGAATGCTTCCCGGAAAAGTGTATTATGTGCTTCTTCCCTATTCAAAAGGAAGTCAATCGTTTCTCTTACCCCTTTATCGTTAATCTGCCGGTAGAGATATTCATAAACTACTTTTGCCCTTGTTTCAGCCGATATATCTGACAGCAAATCCGCAGCGAGATCGCCGGTACACTCGATATATGCTCCGGTCCAGGGATAGCCTGAAGCATTGGTTAACATGGGGGCAAGTCCGCCGATGACATGTGATTCCACGGTGCCAACAGAAGTATTCATGGCTTCAAGCGTGTGGCCGTTTAATAGATTGACTGTCTGGGCGACCATTTCCATATGACTTAATTCTTCTGAAGCAATATCCATGAAAAGATCCTTAATCTTTTCATCTTTGATGCGATAACTCTGAGACAGATACTGTAAAGCTGCTTTGAGCTCACCATGCGGTCCGCCTAACTGATCTAACATTAAAGACGCATAATTTGGGTTAGGACCGTCGACGCGTACATCTTTCAGCAGCTGCTTATCATGTTTGAACAAATGTATTTCTCCCTTCATTCAGATTTTAATCGTTCGTTACCATCTATAGTCTTGCAATATTCTGATTGATTATACAAAGAAGAACAATTGAATTTTAACTTTTTGCATAATAACAATAGATTTTCAGCAAAATATAATGGAGATTGATAATAGGAGGAAATGAAATGCAATTAAGCCAGAAAGAAAAAATGCTTTTAGAAGACCTGAAAAGCCACGAGCAAATGTTTGCTCAAAAATGCAGTGAATTTGCCAATCAAGCTCAAGATCCACAACTCAAACAACTCTTTCAGAACATGGCGCAGCATGAACAGCAGCATGTCCAAAAAATTGATCAAAGTTTGAGCCAAACTTCCGGAATATCAGGCCAGCCTCAGGGCATGACGGGTCAAAAAGATTCGATGCTTTGCCATGATATGCTCTCAACAGAAAAATATCTCTCTGGGGCCTATAATACAGTAATTTTTGAAATCCAGGATACCTCCCTCCGTCAGGACCTGAATAGTATACAGAGTGAAAAGCAAAGGCAGGGGGAAGAAATCTTCAGGTATATGCAAAATAAAGGAATGTATACGGTTCACTAAAAAATGAAAGAGGGTATCGCTAACACTACAAAGTAGTAGTTTTGCGGTTCCCTCTGTCCTTTTCGTATCTTTAGGGACAATTTCAGCAAGATCATAGATCATCAAAAATGTTGGAGGGTTACATGATGCAGCTTACAAGTAAAGAAAGATCTTTATTGGAAGATTCCAAGAGCCATGAAGAACTGTGTATTAAGAAGTACAATAACTATGCCGGTCAGACCCAGGATCTGCAGCTTCAACAGTTGTTTCAGAGTCTGGCACAAAAAGAGCAGGAGCATCTGACAAGCCTTAACCAGATTTTAAGCGGCGGAATTCCGAATATCCAACAGGGTCAACAGCAGCAACAGCCCCAATTTATGACGTCCGGTATGGGACAGGCCGGAATGGTCAATCAGCAGGATGCCGATCTTTGTCAGGATATGCTTTCAACGGAAAAACATATTGCTTCGACGTACAATACGGCCATTTTTGAATTCAGAGATACCAACATCCGCAGAGTATTAAATCATATCCAGACGGAAGAGCAGCAGCATGGCGAATCTATTTATAATTATATGCAAAGCAAAGGGATGTATCAGGTCCATTAAGATACACGAATATCTCAAAACCTCAGCTTTTTAAATTTCCAGACCCCGGAGCGATATTTTATTCGCGCCGGGGTCTGATTGTTCATTGTGATTGCTTGTAAGTAAAAGCTATACCGAAAAATAATTTTCGGTTGTTTTTTCTGTAATTTTTTAAAGCCTAAGACTTATCTGCACACCTCATGTCCTAAAAAGCATATTTATAAGCATGTACTGAAATATTGGTTAAATTTAACACAAAAAAGAATTTCTAATAATAAAAGGAGGAAAAATGGTGGTTGATAACCCCGAAAATGAACAAAAAGCAAGTGGAAAAATATCTCGCAAAAATTTTGTTGACTGCTTACAAATCATAAAAGATGAATTAAGAGATATTCAATCGTCAGTAAGCAGTATAAAAAATGTTGGGGATATACAAGGTCCGGATGGTTCTGAAAAAGGACTTTATTTTTCAGAAATTAAGGCTTCCAGCGCGAGAGCATTTAATAGCTATAAATCTATACTGGACACCTTAAAATTTATTTCTAATAAAACCGGTGTTAAACCCAGTATACTGGAATCGGTAATTAATGTTATTGAAAACGGTTTTGTATCAATAAGATCCCAGATAGACAATATCAAAGAAAGCCCTGGAGTTGAAGCGGTATTACGGAAAGAGGATTCTTTAACAACGATTAAACAAATATGTGACAAGTTATTAATATGTATTGAGGTACTGGGGGGACTTTTCTTATGTGGTGAGACGTTAAAAATTGTTCATGAAAGAAAGCCAGATAATGAAACATGTCCCAAGAATTTGCCGGGCAGAAAAAAGATTGTGATTGTTAATAATAGAAAAATATGTGTTACTGCAGCAGGCGTACTATTTCTCTGCAATAAGGCATTTAAATTCCATTGTAAAAAAAAGGAACACTGTCATAAGCATTCTGACTGCAAGAAAATATTGAAATTGCTTGAAAGCCCGACTTTTGGACTAGCAGAAATTAAAACAGAAGTAAAATCTATAGAAGACGCTGTTTACCATCCGTTTTTTGGCCTGCAGGAGATCAAATCCGAGGTTCAGCTTATCGAGTTTGAAGTCCAGAATATTGAGGAAAAGTTAGATAGTCCAACATTCGGACTTGCTGAAATTAAGACAGAAGTGTTCAGTATAGGCACACTGCTGGAGAGCATCTATACGAGCATAATCGGTGCAACCTTTGGGTTAGCAGAGATCAAATCCGAGGTCGCAGCAATCGAGGGAGCAGTGTTCAGCCCAACATTCGGATTGGCTGAGATTAAGACCGAAGTGTTTAGTATTGGTACTCTGATTGAGAGTATCTACACGAGCATCATCGGAGCAACCTTTGGGTTAGCAGAGATTAAATCCGAGGTCGCCGCGATCGAAGGAGCAGTGTTTAGTCCAACATTCGGGTTAGCCGAGATTAAAACGGAAGTATTCAGCATCGGCACCCTGGTCGAAGGAATCTACACGACCTTGGTAAGCTCAACCTTTAGCTTAGGTGAGATCAAGTCTGAAGTAGCGGCGATTGAAGGAGCGGTCTTCAGCCCGACATTCGGATTGGCTGAGATTAAGACCGAAGTGTTCAGTATAGGCACACTGCTGGAGAGCATCTACACGAGCATCATCGGAGCAACCTTTGGGTTAGCAGAGATTAAATCCGAGGTCGCCGCGATCGAAGGAGCAGTGTTTAGTCCAACATTCGGGTTAGCCGAGATTAAAACGGAAGTATTCAGCATCGGCACCCTGGTCGAAGGAATCTACACGACCTTGGTAAGCTCAACCTTTAGCTTAGGTGAGATCAAGTCTGAAGTAGCGGCGATTGAAGGAGCGGTCTTCAGCCCGACATTCGG
>NZ_MCHF01000053.1:6638-8015 GCF_001707455.1 Dehalobacter sp. TeCB1
TGCATTGGCACGTTAGTCGAAGGCATCTATACGGCGTTAGTAGGTTCCACTTTCAGTCTGCAAGAGATCAAATCCGAGGTCGCAGCGATTGAGGGAGCAGTGTTCAGTCCGACGTTTGGGTTGGCCGAGATTAAAACCGAAGTCTTTAGTGTTGGTACCCTGGTCGAAGGAATCTACACGACTTTGGTAGGCTCGACATTCAGCCTGCAGGAAATCAAGTCCGAAGTAGCCGCAATCGAGGGAGCAGTGTTTAGCCCGACATTTGGGCTGGCAGAGATCAAGACAGAAGTATTCAGTATCGGCACCCTGGTCGAAGGAATCTACACGACCTTAGTAAGCTCAACCTTCAGCTTAGGTGAGATCAAATCTGAAGTAGCAGCAATCGAGGGAGCAGTGTTTAGCCCGACATTCGGGTTAGCCGAGATCAAGACGGAAGTCTTTAGCATCGGCACATTGGTCGAAGGAATCTACACGACCTTGGTAAGCTCAACCTTCAGCCTAGGTGAGATCAAATCTGAAGTAGCGGCGATTGAAGGAGCGGTCTTCAGCCCGACATTTGGGTTGGTTGAGATTAAAACCGAAGTATTCAGTATTGGCACTCTGGTCGAAGGAATCTACACGACCTTGATCAGCTCAACCTTCAGCTTAGCTGAGATCAAATCCGAAGTGGCAGCGATAGAGGGAGCAGTGTTCAGTCCGACATTTGGGTTGGCTGAGATTAAGACAGAAGTGTTCAGTATAGGCACACTGCTGGAGAGCATCTACACGAGCATCATCGGAGCAACCTTTGGGTTAGCAGAGATCAAATCCGAGGTCGCAGCGATCGAGGGAGCAGTGTTTAGTCCAACATTCGGGCTTGCAGAGATCAAGACGGAAGTATTCAGCATCGGCACCCTGGTCGAAGGAATCTACACGACCTTGGTCAGCTCAACCTTCAGCTTAGGTGAGATCAAGTCCGAAGTGGCAGCGATCGAAGGAGCAGTGTTTAGTCCAACATTCGGGTTAGCCGAGATTAAAACGGAAGTATTTAGCATCGGCACCCTGGTCGAAGGAATCTACACGACCTTGGTAAGCTCAACTTTCAGCCTAGGTGAGATCAAGTCTGAAGTAGCTGCGATCGAAGGAGCAGTATTCAGCCCGACATTTGGTTTGGTTGAGATTAAAACCGAAGTATTCAGTATTGGCACTCTGGTCGAAGGAATCTACACGACCTTGATCAGCTCAACCTTCAGCTTAGGTGAGATCAAATCCGAAGTAGCAGCGATTGAAGGAGCAGTGTTTAGCCCGACATTTGGGCTGGCAGAGATCAAGACAGAAGTATTCAGTATTGGCACCCTGGTCGAAGGAATCTACACGACCTTGGTCAGCTCAACCTTT
>NZ_MCHF01000053.1:8393-12177 GCF_001707455.1 Dehalobacter sp. TeCB1
ACTGGTCGAAGGCATCTACACGACCTTGGTCAGCTCAACGTTCAGCCTAGGTGAGATCAAATCCGAAGTAGCAGCGATCGAAGGAGCGGTGTTCAGCCCAACATTCGGTTTGGCGGAAATCAAGACAGAAGTATTCAGCATTGGTACCCTGGTCGAAGGGATTTACACGACTTTGGTAAGCTCAACCTTTAGCCTAGGTGAGATCAAGTCTGAAGTAGCCGCGATCGAAGGAGCAGTATTCAGCCCGACATTTGGGTTGGCGGAGATCAAGACCGAAGTCTTTAGCATTGGTACCTTGGTCGAAGGAATCTACACGACCTTGGTAGGCTCGACATTCAGCCTGCAGGAAATCAAGTCCGAAGTAGCCGCAATCGAGGGAGCGGTGTTCAGCCCAACATTCGGATTGGCGGAAATCAAGACAGAAGTCTTTAGCATTGGAACGTTAGTCGAAGGAATCTACACGACCTTAGTAAGCTCAACCTTCAGCCTAGGTGAGATCAAATCCGAAGTAGCAGCCATAGAGGGAGCAGTGTTCAGTCCAACATTTGGGTTAGCCGAGATTAAGACCGAAGTATTTTCAATTGGAACCTTGGTTGAAGCCATTTTCACGACAGTAGAAAATTTGTCCGGGAGCACATTTATCGAAGCAATCTATACAGCAGTCTATAGCCCGACGTTTGGGTTGGCGGAGATCAAGACCGAAGTCTTTAGTATCGGTACCCTGGTCGAAGGCATCTACACGGCTATTTATAGCCCGACCTTTGGTTTAGAAGAGATTAAAACCGAAGTATTTCAAATATTGAAACAAAGTTTCAGTCAGGATTTGACCACCGGTATTGCTCAACGGGATAATCCGAATAATAATGACGATTTTTACGTCGAGGTTTTGAACAATAGAACAGCTACTGTCAGTGTGACGCTTACAGTCTTTGATTTTTCTTCAGGCACGGGGATCTCGGCACTTGGGACACCAACGCTACTGACCATTGGGCCAGGCAATGTAATAGAATTTGCTAGTTTGAATCTTAATGCAACAGTCTTGAATAGGTATGAGGTTACACTAACCAATGTCACGGATGGAATCTATATTTGGTCGGCTTTTCGGCTGGCCAGTGGGGAATTGAGCCCGGCGAATACCTTCAGAGCGGGTGAATTTGTACCGCTTCTGCCCTAATAACAAAAACACGCTGGGGGAAAGCTTCATTTCAGCGTCATTAAATCAAATTCTGTTTTTCATCCGGTCAGCGATCAATACGCTGGCCGGATGCTTATAATCAAATAAGAATTGAAAACGTTCCTTATTGTTTGGCATTTGAATATAGTAGCAAAGAGGAGGGTGCTATGATTACCATCAGCTTATGTATGATCGTCAAAAATGAAGAAGAACATCTGCCCAATGTCCTTCATTGTGTGAAGAATATTGTAGATGAAATCATCGTGGTGGATACCGGTTCGGATGACAAAAGCAAGGAAATTGCTCGCTTGTACCAGGCCGGAATCTATGACTGGGATTGGACGGACGATTTTGCGGCTGCCAGAAATTATTCCTTTGGCAAGGCAACAATGGATTATATCCTGTGGCTGGATGCTGACGATATTTTGGAACATCAGGAACAGCTTGCCCTGCTGCAATTGAAGCATGTGCTTAATCCCAATGTGGATGTTGTGCTGATGAAGTATTGTGTGAACACCGGGGTAATAGGAGATTCCATGTCAACTTTTTACCGGGAACGACTTGTAAAGCGGAGCAAGAATTTCCAGTGGCGTGAGCCGGTACACGAGTATCTGGATTTTAACGGCGAAATTTTAACGACAGATATCTGTATCTGTCATGCCGGCACAAAGTTCAATTCGCCAAGGAATTTACGCATTTATGAAAAAATGCTGGCCGAAGGAAGAAAGTTGAACGCCAGAAACAGTTACTATTTTGCTAGAGAACTCTATAACTGCGGGCGATTGGCAGAAGCCATCCACTATTTTGAGGATCTGTTAGTCGGCAGTGAAGATATTATGCTTTATTATCTGGATGCGTGTATCCGGTTAGCTATTTGCTATGCTGCCCAAAACAATCATGACAAAGTGCTGGATTCCCTGCACAAAAGTTTTAAGTACGATATACCGCGGGCTGAAGTTTGCTGCAGGCTTGGTTATTATTATAAGAGCAGAGAAGATTATAAAAAGGCCATTTTTTGGTTTGAACTGGCTACTAAATTGAAAAAACCGAATCAAACATGGGGCATGGTTGAACATGATTGTTGGGACTTTATCCCTTATACGGAGCTTTGTTCGTGCTATTACCGGGTGGGGCATCCCAAAGAAGCCTTATACTACAACAGCTTGGCATTGGAAACAAAGCCGAAAGATGCGATGAGCCTGAGTAACAAAGCTTTCCTGGAAGGTGTAATAAAAGGATCATCCCCTGTTTCACCTGACGCATTGCATGAGTCGCTAAATTTACTGTATCCAAAGAGTTAATATTGCCAAGTAACAGATTCCGGAGTTTTGCATATTTTGTAGTACAAGTTTAATAAATGGAGGTAGAAAAAATGGCATACTTTCCCGATCTTTGCAGTAGGTTGGGCTCGGCATCTTTTACTGCGATCAATGACTCGGAAACCTTGACACTCGGCAGCAGGATCTATACGTTTTTAGATACTCTTGGAGCAACACCTCCCGCGGGAAATGTTCATATCGAGATCCAAGCTGGATTGGCTGACACAGTAAAATTATTAGCCAAAGCGATCCGAGGCGAGGCGGATATCAGTATTCTATATGCAGCAGGCGAGAGTAATAACCCTGAATGCACAGCCTATTGGACAAGTCAGAGATTTGCACTTGACGATGTCCAAGTGACGGCAGGTCAGAATGTTTATATTGTGGAAAGAGAAGAGGATTCCAATACACCCATAACCCTGTCAACAACATGTAGCGGCTGTTCTCTGAACTCTTTAAGGCGTGCCGGCTTTTCAAGGTATTTTCTTGATGGAAACAATGCAACAGATGCTCAACAAAGTATAAGAGGTTCCTACCAGATGATTCTGCCAATAAATTTTGTTGGCCTTGCGTATACAATTAATTGTATTAATAAAATTTATTGCTCGATGAGTTCTGCAAGTTGTATTGAAATTGACTTATACCGGAGCCCTGATGAAGTTACTTTTACCAGAGTCGTAAGAAGTACGAGTTTTCCGGGTGCATCATATGGCGCACTAATATGTGAAGATGTGGATTGTGATTCGATATCAGCAAATGAAGGGCTTTATTACCGACTTGGCACCGATGGAACTGATCCGACAAATTATATCGATATCAAAGTCTCCTATGTGGCGGTGTAGTAACAGAATGACAATGGTCTTGTCTTGAAAGGGGAACAGTTGTTGAAAATTGCCTGCTTTTCCGCATCACCGATCATGAAGTATGGGCTGATGCCTGGTTTTGAAAAAAATGGAGAGGAAACAAAAATATTCCCTATGGCCTGTATGGGTGACGAAATGGTGACTCTGGAATTGGACGGACAGGTTATCCGCGTTCCCTATACCGAGCAGGACAAGATTAATAGCTATATTGGCAAATGCGTAGCCCAATATGGACCGGATTACGTTATCCTGGAAGGCTATCAGGGGGAACTGGCACTTGGCATTTCCATGGCCTGTGAAAAGTATGGCTGTGGGTTCATTTACTGGAGTATTGAAGATCCGGTGGGTTTTGCTAGAACACTGCCTATAGCAAAAATGGCCGATATTGTATTTACGACCGCTTTGGAGTGTATCCGTGAATACCGGAA
>NZ_MCHF01000054.1:0-2229 GCF_001707455.1 Dehalobacter sp. TeCB1
CTGATCGAAAAGTTTGTTCCTTGGTCGAAAGAGCTTCCGGAAAACTGTTACAAAAAGATAAAGTAGATTTTGTCCAACCTGGCGGTTGGGCTTTTCTTTACTCATGTGCTTACTTTTTGACAATTACTAATCCTGGATTGGAAGATCCTGAAATTCTCTCTTATACACGGAATGAACGCGGGTTGATTCTGTTCCGCAATATGGGCATGTAACAACCTCACGGTTCGATTCAACTGTAATGAGGCAATTTTGTCCTTTTGATATATGCTCAACATAATCAAGTGCAGGGTCTAGCATTTTTATAAATTCATCCACAATAGTTGCCCTCTCATCACACATATTCTACATGTATTATACAATATTTTACACAACTCTTCAACTAAAGTGGGAAAGAACCGCTAAATAATGGCAAGCAACTTGTATTTAAATATTAAATGATATAATATATTTTATATACATATTAGTATTTTGGAGGATAAATGAAGCAAAGACTAATTATAAAAATTTTAAGTATTCTTGTGATAGTTTCAGTTTCAGTTGCAGGATGCTCAGGTTTTAAAAGGAATAGTATAACATTTTATAAAACATATGATGTAAGTACAGCTTCTGTTTTAGGTAAGTTAGAGACGGTACCTGCCAGCACTCAGGTATATGTAGAAATAATTAGCAATAAACCGTTCAATGCGGAGACAGTCGGTTTTGTTATAACCACTGAAAGAAGTGGTACAAAACTTGTTATCAGCGGCGCAAATATCAAAGTTGATCCTACTGATAAAAAAGTTGTAATTCCACTCTCAATGAGTGAACAAGGTAAATATACGATTGATGTATATGTGGATAAGCCGGAAAATGTAATGATTTCAGAGAAAATAATAGTTGAACAATGAATTTGAGATTTATAAGGTTATGGTATATACTAGACTCTTCAATAAGAAGATAATTTTGGGTTGGTATCACCAACAAGGAAATTATTATTAACTGGGGGTATATCGGAGTTGAATAATAAGATTATAAATATATTGTTGTTTTCAATTATAATAGTTGCCATATTCCCGCTTTCGGCTATAGCGGATACGAGTGTAATTAAGTGTCTGAAATTTAGTGAAATTGAGTCCCTAATTCCATCACATAATTCAACTGCGAAGGGAAGCTTTAACTCTTATGACGAAGCGACAGATATTAAGAGCAATGGCATAACTGCAATTAATGGACTTTTAGCTCAGTGGAGCACTGTAAATATTGCTTATGCGGGTGGAGATGGCACAAACCCTAAAGATGAAGCAGCAATCAGCTATCTTCTGAATGCGCAAAAAACATCACTGCAGCAGCAATTAAACTCGTTTGCTGACATGGATATTAACAAGACGGCCCTCAATGTTCAAAAAGGAACCAATTCGTTAATTTGGAATATGGAAATGATTTACATTTCATATAATGCCATCAGTATTCAATTGGAGGATCTTCTTGTAAAAAAATCCTTAGCTGAAAGGCAACTGCAAATTGCTAAAATGCAAGACAAAATTGGAATGGCCACAGATTTGGCTGTTGCGGAAGCGGAGTATTCGGTTATGGAGCTTGAATCTAATGTCCAGAAGTTAGTCGAGTCGAAAAAATCCATCATTCAACAGTTTAATATAAATCTTGATCAAGAGTATGATACAGAGCTTGTTATCTGCGATGTACCGGATGTAACGGCAAATCAGATATCTGATATCAAGGTCGATGATGATTATCTTGCTTATCAAAGCTATAGCTATGATGTTAAGCTAGATGCGAACTCTGATAGTTCAAAGAGGAAGTTCAAGAATGATTTCTACCGTACATATCAGACCATACTGGATAAACAAAAAGCGCTGAAAGTAGAACAAAAGAAACTGATTACGGCTGAAAAAAAACTGAAAGTTGCACAATTAAAGTATGATATAGGGAGTATTTCGTTACTTCAATTAGAGCTCGAAAAAAGCGCCTATTCAAGTCAAAAATCCACGACAGAGATTACCAAAGATACTTTAGCCCAAGCTTATCGTCAGTATGAATGGGCAAAAAAAGGATTGATTGTAAGTTCTGTCGAGTCCTAAGATATATAGTATATCAGTATACATGTAATTGTCAAAAACGCCACACATAGAAATAAGCGTTTAGAGTTGAGATAATATCCTTAGTACAAACTAAGGAGGAATTATCGATGAGCATTAAAGAGCAATCCGTCATCAGACGTCAGCAAGTAGA
>NZ_MCHF01000055.1:0-12006 GCF_001707455.1 Dehalobacter sp. TeCB1
CCAATACGGATTCTGCTTTTCGGTCTTTTGCGAAACTAATCAGAGATAAGGTCATGTGGATGGTAAATATTGGGACCCTAGCAGGATTGCTTCTTATTATCTATACGCCGCTGAATCACTTATTGAAGCTCGCGCCGTTGTCCTGGAAACAGCTTATCCTGGCTGCCGCTTTGGCCGTCGTATCTGTTGGCTGGTATGAGGTTGTCAAAGGGTTTAAACGCTGGAAAAGAACATAATATTCAATGAATGCTCATCAATAGTTCATCAAACTGTCACATGGGTCATTTAATATAAAACAGAAATCGATGACAGAAGACAGGAGTGTTCATTGGCAACATGAAAAAATCCCTATTCAAACCCTACCGTTGGGCAGCCGTCTTAGCTGTTTTACTGACATTTTCTTTTGTTTTTGTTCTGTTGGACACCTTTGTAATTCCAAAGAACGTGACTGAAGTCAAGCAGCGTGAGGCTACCGAACAGCAAAATACAGCCTCTGAGAAGCAAAGTGCAGCAGAGGATCCGCCCGAGTCCGGGTCAGAGACTGAAGCTGCAGTTACCGATCATTCTTATCAGGATAAAAATATCAAAATAACGATTGACACAGTGCAAGCGTATGACACAACCTTTTATGTCGCCGATATCCGGCTCAGCAATGCGTCTTACCTGAAAACAGCGCTGGCCGAAAACAGCTTTGGGCGCAATCTCAAGGAAACAACCTCGGATATGGCCGAAGAACATCAGGCAATCTTTGCGATCAATGGCGACTACTATGGATTTAGAAATAACGGTTATGTTTTACGCAATGGTGTCTTGTACAGGGATACGGCCCGTCAGGCTGGAAACGATGAAGCCTTGGTGATTGACGGCCACGGGGATTTCTCAATTATTAATGAAAATGCGGTCAGTGCCGATTCCCTGACAAATCCCTGGCAGGTACTTTCATTTGGACCGACCCTGATCGAAAATGGAGAAATCGTGGTAGACAGTACCACTGAGGTATCCCAGTCCAAAAACAGCAATCCGAGGACCGCGATCGGTCAGGTCTCCGGTCTGCATTACATCGTAATTGTCGCTGACGGCCGGACGGAAGAGAGCGCAGGACTTTCCTTGCTGGAGCTTGCGCAGGAGTTTGCCGAAAGAGGATGTACGGTCGCGTATAATTTGGATGGAGGAGGCTCTTCGACCATGTACTTTAATGGAGAAATCGTCAATCATCCGACCGATGGCAGGAGTTCTCAGCAGAGAGAGGTGAGCGACATTGTCTATATCGGTAATGAATAGTACGGAAGGATCACGGCAGATCCGTAAAACAGTAATTGTCTATCTGATACTCACAGCGGTATCCATCGCTGTGGCGAATATCTATGCACAGTTCGGTCATGGGGTTCGTTCGGCGGCAATGACCCTGATGTTTCTGTATCCGCTTCTGGGCGGCGCATTGTTCTACTTTACGCTGGGGCTGATCGTTTCCCGGATCAGCGACCGGAGAAACTACCGTTTGTTCTACAATATCTATAATTCCGGCATTGCGGTATTAACCGTGGGCAGTCTGCTGAAGGGGATACTCGATATTGCCGGGACTGCATCCGGCTACGTTCAGCTGTTCCAAGTGGCCGGCTGGGCCGGAACGGCAGCAGGATTGGGGTACTTGATTGCAATGGTATTTAAAAGCAGGAAGCTATCCTAAATTTTAGGCAGAGCTATCTCAAGTTTTAGGCAAAACGATATTGACAGTAGAGGTTGTTTTCAAATATACTAATTCTTGATTTATCAAAGAATACTGCGCATCGATCAGGCCGATACACACGACACTTGATTTAGGTGTATAAGGCTGGGCCGGTATACTGGCAGCAGGAGACAAACCCTGTGGGACTATATTTCCAACAATTATAGTTCCACAGTTTTTTTATATAAGAAGGGATTCCTCAATTATTTGCCTTGTCTTACAAGAAATCTGCTCGTCATTATATTGTAATTTTAGGGTTAACAAGGTATTAGGTAATTTTAAGAAATTGATATTTTTGGTGATTTTGGGAGGAAGAAAAGCTGTGGCTGACAGAAGAGTCAAGTTTGCATTGTTATCCATTATTTCGAATACTGCGCTGATCATATTTAAGGTCATAGCAGGCATTTTGAGCGGTTCCGTCAGTATTATTTCCGAGGCGATCCACTCAAGTATGGACCTTGCCGCATCGATTGTCGCCTTTTTCTCGGTGAGACAGTCAACGAAGCCGGCGGATAAGGATCATCCCTACGGACATGGAAAGATCGAAAATATTTCGGGCCTTGTCGAAGGGCTTCTAATTTTTGTTGCAGCGGCACTGATTATTATTGAAGCTATTAAGAAAATATTTGAGCCTTCGGAGATTGAACAGGCGGCTGTTGCCATCGGGGTGATGCTGGTATCGGCGCTTGTCAATCTGGTTGTATCAAAAAAATTATATCAGGTGGGCAAAGAAGAGGGATCGATGGCCCTGGAAGCAGATGCGCTTCACCTGAAAACCGATGTTTATACGTCGTTAGGCGTCGGCGTTGGAATCCTGCTGATTAAACTTACCGGACTTGCCATACTGGACTCCGTTGTCGCGGTCATTGTGGCTTTGTTGATCATCAAAGAAGCGTTTCACTTATGCAAAACAGCCTTTAACTTTCTTCTCGACTCGAAGCTCTCTGATGAAGAAGAAGCTGAGATTGAAAAGATTATTTCTGAGCACAGTCATCAATTCAGAGATTATCACAAGCTTAAAACAAGAAAATCAGGAAATATGAAACACATCGATTTTCACATTACGATCGATCACAACGTTACCGTCAAAGAAGCGCATGATATTATTGGAACCCTGAAAAAGGACATGAGTGACAAGTTGAAAAATACCCGCGTGAATATCCATCTTGACCCTTATCAAGATCAGAAAGATAAAGAGATAGACGAATAAAAATATGCGTAAAACTGCCACAAGACAGCATGATAAATCCGTTATGAGAACTTTTTTGTGACAATGGACAGATGAAACAGAATTACAATAGTATAGGATACCTAGTATAAGGCCGGTTCGATCTGAACCGGCTTTTAATTGTTGTTTGTTGAATGTTTTCATCATTTTGTCACATTGCCTACACCTCATGGTCACAAACCTGTTGTACAATCACAAAAAAAGATTCCTGGAAAGGATGAAGATTAATGGGCCCTAAGCCCCCCAAGAAAAAAATAGTTTCCATTGGCATGATTGCTATATTGTGCATATTCCTTTTAACGTTAACAGCTTGTTCTTCACAGAATACAGCGGAATCGGACAGCTCCGGCGTCGCCGGGGACAGTACTGAGGACCGTATCTCCGTTGATTATGACGACGAAGATACCAATGCACAATGGGATGATACCCAGGCCTCGCATATTACTTTTTCAGGGGACTCCATGAAGACAGAGGGAAACGGAGTTAGCGTTGTCGATAATGTTGTAACCATTCTATCTGCAGGTACGTATGTTATCAGCGGTGCAATTGCCGACGCTCAGATTATCGTCTACACTGAGGACAAGAATACCGTCAGACTGATCCTGAATGGTGTCGATATGACCTGTTCAACCAGTGCACCTATTTATGTGCTGAAATCTGAGAAGACTGTCATTACCCTGGCAGACGGTACGAAAAATACGCTGAAGGACGGCTCATCCTACACTTACTCGGATCCTAAAGCAGAGGAACCGGATGCAGTGATCTTCAGTAAAAGTGACCTGACGATTAATGGCAGCGGATCATTAAATGTCAAAGCCAACTTCAAAAATGGCATAACGAGCAAAGATGAACTCAGAATCGTGAGCGGCAACATTTCCGTGGATGCTGTGAATAACGGGATCATTGGCCGTGACTTTCTTACCGTTAAAGATGGCAATATCACGGTGAACGCCGGAGATGACGGGTTCAAATCTTCTAATGATGCGGATGCTGCTAAAGGCTTTATTCTGATTGAAGCAGGAACAATTAATATTACAGCCGGTGATGACGGGATGCATTCTGATGCAACGCTGGATATTTACGCCGGAGAGGTTACGATTGCGAAATCTTATGAAGGAATTGAAAGTGCTGTGATCAATATCCATGGCGGGGATGTGAACGTGAAGTCAAGCGACGATGGTATCAACGGTGCAGGAGGTACAGATTCTTCCTCAGTGAATGGCCGGCCGGGTCAAAATGATTTTGCGTCTTCGGGTGACTGCAGTATGAGCATCAATGGTGGTACCATCGTTGTTGATTCAGGCGGTGATGGGATTGATATCAACGGATCGGTCACCATGACCGATGGAAAGATCATTGTCAACGGACCAACGGACAACGGTAACGGTGCTCTGGATTATACCGGATCATTCACCGTAACCGGCGGGTTCCTGGTAGCGGCAGGCAGCGCAGGCATGGCAGAGGCTCCGGATACGAATTCATCCCTCTATGCTTTGAACATTAACCTGCCGTCTGATCAGCAGGCCGGTACGATCATCAGGATCGAAAATGCAGATGGTAAAGAAGTGCTTACTTTCGCGCCGACCAAAATGTTCCGGAACCTGGTCGTATGTTCATCGGAATTAACCAAAGGCACAACCTATAAGATTTATTATGGAGGAAGTTCATCAGGCACATCGGTAAACGGTCTCTATTCAGGGGGAACCTATACGCCTGGAACACGCTACGAAGAGGTTGCGATTTCCGAGAAGGTTACGCGTGTCGGTTCCTATAGCGGAGGAATGGGCGGCAGAGCCTTCAAACGATAGGAAGGTTACAGATTAGCTGATAGCGTAGATAGAATATTGAACCGAAGATCACCAGAAGCAAGAAACCTCCCGATTGCAGGGGGGTTCTTGTGTAAGCAAAGTCTATTATGAGTCAATATTGAATACAACGATCAGTAGCATTTTGAATTTCGCGGCAGCAAATATTGCGTGCGGGATAGCTGCAGGCATGACGATGGTCTGGCCTTTTTCCAGCACATAGTCCTGAGATCCGATCGTGATCCGGGCGCTGCCATCAAGGATGTAGACCATCGCATCTCCGCCAGAGGAGTGGGAGCTGATCTCTTCTCCCAGATCAAACGCAAAAAGTGTCAGACTTAAGGCTTTGCTCTGGGCCAGCGTTCTGCTGACGACCTGACCGTTCTGGTAATCTACCAAAGAAGCCATATCCAGAACTTTACCAAAATCAATGTTTTTAAGAAAATGTTTTTCCATAAGGATCACTTCCTTTCTTTATTCACATATTCTTAAGCTTTACCCTGTATCTTATATTGTATCTGAAGTATTCCTTTGTCAAATGGGCTGGAATTATGTATTATTAGGATTATAGAATTTTATCCCCTTGATGTGGCGACCTCTCAAAAGTTAAGAGAACAAATTACCCGAAAGGAAGTAAAGCATGGATTTTGATATTGTTCAAACCCTTTATATGTTACCCGGAATCATTATTGGTCTTACCTTTCATGAGTTTGCCCACGCCCAGACCGCAGTGTGGTTGGGTGATGATACGCCCAGACTGCAGGGCAGGACGTCGCTTAACCCGTTGGTTCATATTGACATTATTGGATTTCTGATGCTGGTCATCGCCCATTTTGGCTGGGCTAAGCCTGTTCAGGTTGACACCAGCAATTTTAAAAACAGAAAAAGAGATGACATTCTGGTATCCCTGGCCGGACCGGTGATGAACTTGTTGCTTGCAGTATGTTTCGTGATCCTGATATGGGCCATCAGTTATATTCCGGAAAGCATCCTCGATAGCAATACTTTAAATATTCTTCAAAGTATCTTTGTTAATGCGGTCTGGATGAATGTCGTCTTGTTTGTCTTTAACCTTCTGCCAATCCCGCCGCTCGACGGTTCCCATGTTGTCTTTGGTTTGCTCGGTTTGAAAGACAGCAGTCTGTACAGCCAAATTTATCAGATGAGTACGTTTATCTTACTGATTTTGATTATTACAAATGTGATCAATATCGTGATCGGGCCGCCGATTGAGTATGTCTATAAGTTTCTAATCAGTCCTTTGCTTTGATACAGATTGTTCTTTTTAGAGCTTTTAGGGTAGCATTTCTCAGATAATAGCGCTATAATAAACCATGTGCATGCCATTGTGGGTTTGTAGCTCAGCCGGTTAGAGCACCGTGTTCACATCGCGGGGGTCGTAGGTTCGAATCCTATCAAACCCACCATTTTAAAGTTATTCTAAATACCATAAACTTACTTGAGAGATATTAGGGATTGGGAAAGTTACCAAAATATATTTAAAATGCCTAAGACTCCGATCCATTTATACTTATAACAAAGGAGATACTTTCTAATGGATAAACTTGATATTATCCTAGAAAAATTATCATCCATTGATAATAGAATCAATTCTATTGATGATAAACTGGAAGCAATGGAAAAGAAAAACCAAACAGAACACAAAGAAATTCACCGGAAACTTGATACATTGATTTCAGCAACGGCGAAAAATACTGAGGATATTACAGAACTAAAGGCTTTATAAATAGCTCTTTAGTTTTTTTTGCCTCAAAAAACTCTGAGAGGCATAAGCGCAACTTTTGGGTTGGTAGGTCATCCCGAATATGCCGTACAGCAAAACCGGGATATATAGCGGGCATTCAGTTTGCCGGGTTATCCTTTTTAATATCTAAATTCGTTCTAATCGCGGGCGGATATTCTTGCAGCGTCTTAACCATGTTGGCCGCAATCTCCAAGGCCTTTTTCCGGTTGACTTCTTTTCGCACCGTGTCTACTCTGCTTTGGGCAACGAGTATTTTTAGTAGTTCATTATAGGCGCTGAGCATGTTGTCACGGTGCAGGGCAAATTGTTCGTCGTATTTTGCGCTTTCGGCGTAAGTTCCGGTGGTTGGCTGCACGGTCTGAGGCTGTATTTTTCTCAGCTTTCTGGATACTCTTACGATCGGGACCAGTTCCACGCTTTGTTTCTTTTCTTGAACAGCCTCCTTAAGTTCCCGTTTGCTCATATTTTCAACATCATGACAGGCCATAAATTCCTCCCGCTCTTCCGTCGGAATCCCCAGAAGGATGACCGCCTGGGAAAAACTAAGATTCGAATCCGGATTCGAATCTGGCAAGTCTCCGCCGGGGGAGGCGGGTCTAGGCCCGAATTCCTTGCAGATCCGCATCAGGTGCTCGGCTGTCCGCTGGGAATAGCTGACCTCTTCTTTCAGCCACTTTCCCCACTCCCCATAGGGAACCGCTGCCTTGGCCTCCGTCAGGCAGGTGCCGATTTGAACGCAGTTCTGGAGCATGATTTTGTCGGTCCGGCTTTTAATTAAGTTAATCTCGGCCGCGATTTGCGCCGGTGTCCGGGTAGATAATTCAACATTCATTCTGGTTTCACTCTCTTAACCGATGATATTTTACAGATAACGCTATAAAATATTCCGGTCCCCAGACAAGTGTGAGGGTTTCAGCCCCGATCTGGCGGGATTAGCGTGTTTTATCCCTCCTTTTGCCCTTGAATTAATTGATCAGTTTGTATAGTATTCCATATGTAGGGTTCCAAGCTTCCTGCGTGCCAAAAATAAAAAAGGGGCTGAAGAAAATGGATCTTAGAGAGCGGTTAATCGAAGCCTTCACCAAATTGGGATTTGACGAATACAGAGAAATTAAAGTTGATAACATTGTTTTTTCACAGGATGTATTCAATCAGTGCGCCAGAAATACCTGCGGCAATTTTGGCAAGAACCATGCTTGCCCGCCCGGAGCAGGGACGGAGGAGGAAAGGAAAGCCAGGGTCCGGAAATATGATCAGGCTTTTATTCTCTGTAAAATCATCTCGATCCTCTCCGGAGATGATATGATGGAGTCGATGGGGATTCTGGGCAATTTGAACAAAGCGCTGCGGAAAGAATTTGCTGCGGAAGATGTTCTGATTTTGGGGGCAGGTCCCTGTACATTGTGTGAGAAATGCTCGGCTCTTGACGGAGAACCCTGCCGCTTCCCGGACAAAAAGCAATATTCGATGGAAGGCAACGGGATTGATGTCGTCCGGATGTCCATGGACCAGAAGATGACGTATAACGCAGGAATGGGAAAAGTCGGCTTTTTTTCGCTTGTACTTTATAACCATTAAGGAAGATAGTTGCCCTCAATAGCAGTTAATTGTTTTTTGGGGCGTTAACAAAGTAATTATGAATTTAAAGGATACTGGGATTTCCTTTATTTTATTTGGGATGCTATAATATCCGGAGAAATATCTATCAGAGATAATGATGGAAGATGTTGCAACCATTTTCAAATTGGAAAATGCTTAAAAGGTGGTATTGAGATGTTGGAACTGATAAATGTCGGCCTGACGTTAGACGATGACAAGGGAACAGATGTAGAAATCCTTGAGAACATCAGTCTCACCCTGGATAAGAAAAAGATTTACGTCATGACAGGTCCGAACGGGGGAGGAAAATCCTCGATCGCCAAAGTGATTATGGGTATTTACCAGCCTACGGCAGGAAAAATACTTTTGGATGGTACCGATATTACCGGTATGGGAATTACGGAAAGAGCACGGCTGGGTATCGGCTATGCGTTTCAGTCACCGCCCCGTTTCAAAGGAATGAAAGTCCGCGATATTTTGAAGCTGGCTGCCGGTCCGGATAAAGAGGTGAATTCCTGTGATTTGCTTTATGATGTGGGTTTATGTGCGCAGGATTATTTGGATAGGGAAATTAATGCGAGCTTTTCGGGCGGGGAATTAAAGAGAGTTGAAATTGCCAGTATTTTGGCGCGCAACCTGAAAGTGGCTGTCTTTGATGAACCGGAAGCAGGGATTGACCTGTGGAGCTTCCAGAAGCTGACCGAGACGTTCCAAAATTTAAATAAAAAGTATGACACGACGATCGTGATTATCTCTCACCAGGAGAGGATTCTCCGTCTGGCCGACCAGGTTGTTTTAGTGTCCGACGGAAAAATCAGCGAAGTGACCACCAAGGCTAAAATTCTGGGTGAAATCGAGCTGCTGGATTCCAACTGCGAATGCAGAAACAACTGTACCATTGTAGGAGGAAAAGCACAATGTTGAATGCGATCGATAAAAAAATCTTAGCTGAAGTCGCTGATTTGCATGAAATCCCGCATGGAGCCTATAATATCCGTAAAAATGGCGAGAAAGCGGGACGAAATACGACTGCAAACATTGATATTATTACCAAGCAGGACAAGCCCGGCATTGATATCATTGTGAAACCCGGAACCAAAGGAGAAAGCGTGCATATTCCGGTTATTCTGTCTGAAGGGATGGATGACCTCGTTTACAATACATTTGAAATCGGCGCCGACTCGGACGTTCTGATTGTAGCCGGCTGCGGTATTCATAACCCGGGAAGCAAGAAAGCCCAGCATGACGGCGTTCACGAATTTTTTGTCCGCAAGGGTGCCAAGATGAAGTATGTAGAAAAACACTACGGCGAAGGCGATGGCAGCGGGGAAAGGATTTTGAATCCGAAGACGATTATTGAAGTCGAAGAGGGCGGTGTGGCTGAGCTGGAAATGGTTCAGATTAGAGGCGTCGACCAGACCAAAAGGGATACGGAAGTGCGCCTGCACAAGAACGCGCGTTTGATTGTCATGGAAAGACTGCTGACTACCACCAACCAGAATGCCGAATCCAATATTACAGTTGAGCTGACAGGAGAAGATGCTGCCGCCCAGATCATTTCGCGTTCCGTGGCGCAGGATCATTCCACCCAAGTTTTTCATTTGAATATGCGCGGCTATGCCCAATGCCGCGGACATATTCAATGTGATTCGATTATTATGGATCAAGCGAAAGTTTCTTCCATTCCGGAGATTTCGGCCTTCCATTCGGATGCGCAGCTGATCCATGAGGCGGCTATCGGCAGGATTGCAAACGATCAGCTGATCAAGCTGATGACGCTTGGTCTCACGGAAAAAGAGGCTGAAGATATGATTCTGCAAGGTTTTTTGGCCTAATATCAATGATAGGGTTATCTGATATAATATTAGGGTTAAGTAATCTATTAATAGGGCAATTTGAAGTTTTTCATTAATAGATAAATTTGATCGGAGATGGGAAAATGCGCAAACTTTCTTGCTAAACGTGAAGTTAAAAGAGCGTTCCAGAGTAAGCAGCAAGTACTGCTGGCTTTGTGACGCCCACGGATGGGCTAATGCCGCGGTGCCAAGGATGTCAAGGAGCGGTAAGCCCGCAAAGCAAGAAAGTTACAATTTTTTAAGCAATCAAAATTAAACCAACAGCATTTGGAATGTGCATTATATTGACATTTTTTCTGCACATCAACTGCGTTCAAGGATATTTTGGGGCTGCAAGAATAAACTTTCTTGCAGCCTTATTATTTTTAACAGTGAGGTGATCGTGATGGCGTTGATTAACATCGACCATTTAACGTTTTGCTATGACGGCAGTTATGACAATATCTTTGAAAATGTATCTTTTCAGATTGATACGGACTGGAAGCTTGGGTTCACAGGCCGAAACGGGCGCGGTAAAACGACCTTTTTGCAGCTGCTGTGCGGGAAATACGAGTATCGTGGGACAATTGACTCCCCCGTGTCTTTTGATTATTTTCCTTTTCAGGTTACCGATCCCAGTCAAAATGTCATTGAGGTAGTGGCGGGTATCTGTCCTGATTTTGAACATTGGGAACTTCAGAAAGAATTGTCATTGCTCGAAGTTGCAGAGGATGTCATGGAGCGGCCTTTTGCAGCCTTAAGCCAGGGGGAGCAGACCAAGGTTTTGCTTGCGGCACTGTTTATTAAACCCAACAACTTTCTTTTGATCGATGAACCGACCAACCATCTGGACATAGAGGGCAGGCGCGTTGTCGGGAAATATCTGAACAGGAAAACCGGCTTCATCCTGGTTTCGCATGACAGGGTTTTTCTGGACCGTTGTATCGACCATATCCTGACCATCAATAAAACCAATATTGAACTTCAAAAAGGTAATTTTTCAAAGTGGTGGATCAATAAAGAGAGAACGGATTCGTTTGAGACAGCGGAGAATGACAGGCTGCAGAAAGAGATCAAACAATTATCGGCAGCAGCCAGGCGGACGGCCGGCTGGTCGGATAAAATTGAGAAAACCAAGAAGGGAACACTGAACTCCGGCATCAAGCCGGATAAAGGCTATATCGGCCACCAGGCGGCAAAAATGATGAAACGGTCCAAAGTGATCGAAACTCGGCTGCAAAAGAACATCCAGACGAAAGAAAAACTTTTAAAAAATATTGAGCTGGCCGACAGCCTGAGTATGAAACCCCTTTCACACCCGAAAAATACACTCGTGGAATTGTCTGACCTGGCAATCTATTATGCGGACAGGAATGTCTGCGAGAATGTCCATTTTACCGTAGAGAGAGGAGAGCGCGTGGCCTTAAGCGGCCGCAACGGGTGCGGTAAATCCAGTGTTTTAAAGCTGCTGACTGGAGAAGAGCTGACTTACAGCGGCAAACTAAGTATCGGAAGCAATCTAAAAATCTCCTATATTTCGCAGGACACCGCTTACTTGCAGGGCAGCCTGCACAGTTTTGCCGAGCAGTACCAGATCGAGGAAAGCCGTTTTCTGACCATTCTGCACAAGCTCGATTTATCAGGCGTTCAGTTCGAAAAAGATATGCGTATGTTCAGCGCAGGGCAGAAGAAAAAGGTGCTCCTGGCCAAAAGTCTCTGCGAGCAGGCCCATCTGTATATCTGGGATGAACCACTGAACTATATTGACGTTCTGTCCCGGATGCAGATTGAGGACCTCATTGTAAGATGCCGGCCGACCTTGCTGTTTGTGGAGCATGACAGTGCGTTTGTGCAATCAGTGGCAACAAAATATATCAGGCTTTGATCGGTTGCCCTCGAACAAAATTTTCAGGGTCCTGAAGCACCGCGGATTTTCTGTTGACAAATGAGGTCTATTGGAATAGACTTACAAGTAGGGTCTATTGAGATAAACCTTCGGAGGTATCATGGAAAGCTATAAATTATTTGATGCGGAGTATAAATTTGTC